>PDPI01000031.1 GCA_002746565.1 Pseudomonadota bacterium
ATTGCAACTTTAAAAATCAGAGACAAGTAGCACTGAGCGAGGCTTTTTAGCTTCGCTTTTTTTATGTCCAAAATTTTCAAATCTATTAATTTACTAGAAAAAAAAATCTATCGATATTGACTTCTATTTATAATTAAGATATAATTTTCTATTTATTTTATAGAAAATAGGAGTTAGAATATGTTCAAAACTGGTATGCCCGTAAGCGGGGATGAGTTTATAGATAGAAAAAAACACCTACCAGAATTTAAAGCTTACATGGATAGCAACCAAAGCATAATGATAAAAGCCCCAAGAAGATTTGGAAAAACTTCTATTGTTAAGCATTTGCTTGAAGATAAGGAAGAATATCATTTCATCTATATCGACATAAATATATCAAGCAATTTATATTCCCTTGCAAATAAGATCATAAATAAAGCCTATGGTTTAACTGGCATTGAGAATTTTTTACATCAAGCTAAAACTTCGGCTTACGAGCTTTTTGCTAAGCTGTCTAACCTCTCTTTTGATATTGGACCACATGTAAAAACAACCATGGATTTTGCTCAAGATAAAAATATAGATGAGGTAGAATACTATCTTCATGCCCTAGAACTTTTAAACACAATCGCTGTTAAAAAAAATATAAATGTAAAGTGTGCCCTAGATGAGTTTCAAGATATTTTAAAGATAGCAAATAAGGATATACTTAGCAAAACAAGGTCGATCATCCAACATCATACCAATGTAACTTATATATTTTTAGGAAGTATTGAGAGTATAATGGGTGAAATCTTTGAAAATAAAACTTCACCCTTTTTCCACTTTGTAAAAGTTATGCAATTAAAACCTTTAGATACGGATGAACTTTTAGAATATGCACAAGATTATTTTACAAAAAGGCAAGTAGAATTTGAAAATTTAAAAGATTATATAAAATTTTTAGGAGGCCATCCTGATTATTCCATGCAATTTTTACAAAAAATTTATATCAACAATCTTGCTTTTAAGATCAAAAAATACACCCATGAGCATCTAAAAAATCTCCTAATAGAGGTAATTTATGATAATATCTCATACATAGATGAACTCATAAATAAAGCAAAGCAAAAAAAACACCATCTTGATGTTTTAATCTCCATGGCAAAAAATGAGAAAATAAATATAGATGGCAAAACCTTATACAATGTAAGAATGTCACTAGAAAATATGGGACTTATAAGAAATATTTCCCAAGGAAGATACGAGATAGTAGATCTATTTTTAAAAATGGTTTTAAGACAAGAGGATAAAAGCAAGATAAATTTAGATGGATTTTTGCAAATTGAAAATAAAGTCTCAAGATAACTTAGGAATCTTTTATCTAGCTACGCTAAATAGAACAAGAAATTAAGAGATTTTAAGTTAAAATAAACTAATAAAGGGGGAAGTCATATTAAAAAGTAAATATAGCGAGGAATTTAGATCTAGATAGTACATTTAATTTGAAATAATAACGAATCTGCAAAAGAGGCTACTTAATTTGATGGTCTTTTTTATTGAAAATCCCTTTTTTAAAACTTTTTAGGTTTTGAAATTTTTTAAAACGATAAAGATGGGAGACTTTTAAGGCTGCATTGTTAAAAACTGGTGTAAAAATAGTGATTTTATTTTATTTTCAAGATGATAGAGGTGTCGTTTTTTGAGATTATTTTAAATTGTTTTTCATTTATATTGTTGAAAATCAAAGCCTGAACCAAAAAAGAATCGTAAACGTTTTTTGTACTTATAAAATAATATTTTGGGGTTTCTATGGCATATAAACTTGCCATTTTATAGTGTTTATATTCTTTAGTTTTTAAGTTTGTGTAATATTTTATTTTAAAGCTTTGCCCATTTAGGGTTAAGATGCCTTTATCTTTATCAAAGCTTATATTGCTAGCTTTTCTTGCATATACAATAAAGCTTGATACCTTTTGTTTTCCTGTTTTAAGATCCGTATCGGAAAAAAGTTTTATGCTTGTTCCAACTTTAAGTAAATCCACATGCAAGTACCAAAATATGGGATCTACTAATTTACTTGGTTTAGATAAATTTTCTATGGCAATGTGGGGTTTATTTTTTTTGAAAAGATAAGGAATTAGTTTATAGTATCCCTTTGATTTTGCCTCCTTGTAAAGTTTTACAACTTGTTTTGAACTATTTGCAACCTTGGTTTGGTTTGATTCAAAAAGGAGTTCAGAAATGATATAACTATCTTCAAAATGCTTACCATTATCTATGAGAGTTTTTGCGCCAGTTTCATACCACAAGGGCCAACCAAAATCCCACCAAGTGAGTATGAAATTATTCTTATGTTTTGGAATTTTAGATATGACTTCTAGATCTTCTTTGTAAAATACTGGTTTTTCTATTTTGGCGAAATGGATGATTGTGTTTATGTAAACTATGCTAATTGCACAAGATAAAATAAAAAAGGATATGTTTTTATATTTGGGCAGCATCTGGGATAAAATAAATATAAAATAAGCAAGTCCAAAACTAAAAGCCCCAACCCCATACATGGCAAATCTCTCCCCAGCTATCAAAGATAAGAATCCAACTAAAACAAGGGGTAAAAATGCTAAAAAGGGGCGATATTTTATACACAACATCACAAAACCGAAAAAACCTAAAAATGCCAATGACGCATTTGCGGAGCTTAGCTGTGCCCACTTTTGCAAACTGATGGCATCTGCTTCTCCTATGGTATCGAGGGCATTTATAAAATTTAAATTTGCAAATTTTGTGTAAAGTCCTTTATCTATATAAGATAAGGCTCGCGAATAAAATTTGTGTGTATCTACTAAAAAGGTAGCTCCTACTGATAAAATAATAAAAACAGCCCCAAACAGCCAAGAATGGGTTTTGTATCTTTGGAAATTTAGTATGAAGATTAGAAGTATTAGGGCAAGTTTTATCCATAGATCTAGGTTCAAAAAACAAATTCCCATCATAAAAATAACTAAATAATTTTCTAAATTTTCCCTTTGGAAAACCAAGGTATAAATCGCCCAAATTCCAACAATCAAAACGGCTATGGATAAATAAGAATGATACCAAAGCCCAAATCCAAAGATTCCTAATGTTGCTAAAAGTGAGTAAAAAGCATTTTGGGTTTTACTAAGCCCTATTAGTCCCCAAATAGCAACAAGGGGAAAAAATAAATTCAAAATATCCGTATCATAATACCCAAAAAAACTACGATAATAATACCCATAAGAAAGGATACAAAATATCCCCGCAACAAATCCAACCCTTTGAAGTTTGAAAAGTTTTGATATGTAAAAAATAGGTATGATAACAAGGGAAGATAGTATGACGGGTAGGTAAAATATACATTGCTCGATGGAAAATGGGGTAAACTTTACCACCGCATACAAAAGCCAACCAGCTATGTATTCAGATGCAAAGGGAAAATTCGCACCACCTAATAGTTTTTTTGCATAAAAACCATAAAGTCCTGCATCGTGTGTCCAAAGTGGAACGAAATTCCCATTAAAATAAACCCTTGGATCATCTTTTATGATAAATAAAAAAACACTTTGTAAAATAACACTAAGCAAAATGCCAACAAGAATAACAAAACCTGATTTTTTAAAAAGTTTTTTTATCATATGAATATCCGTTAAAATTTTACATCCAATCAATAATCTTCGCCACTTCATCTACCTCAAAGCATTTTATGGCTGTTTTGTGGCTTGGTTTAACTGGAATTATAGCCTTTTTTAGATGCTGGGTTTGGGCTTCTTTTAGCCTTTGGTCAAGATTAAAAACTCCTCTTATATCACCGCTTAGGGTAACTTCTCCCATAAAGATTGTATCTTTGCTAATGGGGCGGTTTCTAAAACTACTTATGATGGCCGCTACCACGGCTAAATCGGCGGCTGTTTCTTGGATTTTAATGCCTCCGGCTATATTTATGAAAACATCGTAGTGGTTTAGGGGAATTTCTAATTTTCTCTCCAAAAGGGCCAAAAGCATGGTGAGGCGGTTTGGTTCGTAGCCTGTGGCAGATCGTTTTGGGTTGTTGTAGCTACTTTCACTAACCAAAGCTTGAACTTCTAAAATCAAAGGGCGTGAACCCTCCATAACAACTGTTATGGCAGAGCCTGCTTGGGCTTTTCCGCGGGTGAAAAATTTGCTTGAAATGTTATTTGCACTTATTAAGCCCCTATTCGTCATCTCAAAAATTCCAACCTCACTTGTGGAACCAAAACGGTTTTTAAAACCGCGTAAAAGTCTAATTTCTCTTGAGTTGTCTCCCTCAAAATATAAAACCGTGTCAACCATATGTTCGAGTATCCTAGGACCTGCGATTGAGCCCTCTTTTGTGATGTGTCCGATGATAAAAATTGCCGTGTTGCTTTCTTTTGCATAACGCATCAGCTCAAAAGTTATTTCCCTAACTTGCGAAACACTTCCAGGTGCTGAAGTTAGTTCATCACTATATAAAGTTTGGATGGAATCTACGATTAAAACATCATAATTTTTTCCAGCTAACTCGCCCTTTATAGAGTTTAGCTTAATTTCTGAGAGTAAAAAAAGATTTGCATCTAGGCTTTGTAATCTATCGGCCCTTAGTTTGATTTGCCCTAAACTTTCCTCTCCGCTTACATATAAAACTTTTTTCCCACCCTTTGCCATGTTTCCTGCTATGCTTAAAAGTAGGGTGGATTTTCCAACTCCTGGACTTCCGCCAATAAGAGTTAAGCTTCCTTCGACAACACCACCACCTAAAACCAAATCAAGCTCATTGTTTCCAGAACTATGCCTTAAAATGGTTTCCACTTCTATGTCGGTTATGGGTTTTGCCTTTGATGCCAATGGGGTTGATGTTTCTTTTAAGACTTTTCTTTGGGTTTCGTTAAGCTCAAGCATCTCATCCCAAGAGCCACAATTTGGGCAACGTCCCGCCCATTTGCTCATTTGATAGCCACAAGCTTGGCATTCAAATAGTGAGCTTTTTTTAGCCATTTTTAACCCTCATCTTCTTGCTTAAAAATCGCATCACAAAGTCCACTTATAAATTCATCTGGGTTAAATTCTATGAAATCTTCTTGCTTTTCCCCAACACCTATGTAAAGGATAGGAAGTTGCAACTCCCTAGCCACACCAAATAAAGCTCCACCCTTTGCAGTTCCATCTAGTTTTGTGATAATAACTCCATCTACTTTTGCTATTTCATGGAAGGCTTTAGCTTGATTTATGGCTGAATTTCCTTGGGTTCCATCTAAAATTAAAATTTTTCTGTGGGGAGAGCCTTCATAGGCCTTATCGCAAATTCTTATGATTTTTTTAAGCTCATTTGCTAGGTTTGTTTGGTTGTGAAGTCTGCCCGCTGTATCTATGATGACATTATCAATTCCTTTTGCAAGCGCTGAACTTATGGTATCATAAGCCACAGCTGAGGGATCATGGCCTTGTTTTGTATAAACTATGGGAACTTCTATTTTTTCACTCCATCTTTTTAATTGTTCTATGGCTGCGGCTCTAAAGGTATCAGATGCACCTAACATTACTTTTTTGCCCTTATTTTTGTAAAAGTGGGCTAATTTTGCTATGGTTGTGGTTTTTCCTGCCCCATTTACACCCATTATAAGTTCCACTTGGGGTTTTATATCCGGGATTTCTGGAATGGGTTTATCATATATGAAATAAGCCTTCAAAACCCTTTGTAAATCGGCTCTTTTGACCACATTTTGAGGGGGTAGATAATAAATAATTTCTTCAACTATTTCATAGGGCACATCGGCTTCTAAGAGTATATCTTCTAGTAAATCTTTTTCAATACTGCTCTTTTTTTTATCAATATTTTTTTCTATGTTTAAAAATGTTTTCCCTAAACCTTTTTTTAAAAAACTTAACATTATTTTAACACCTTTTTTATATCCGCATCTAACATTTCTTCCAATACAGCCCCCACGTAATGGTTTGCGTATTTTCCATCTCTATCGTATAAAATCATAAAAGGAATGGCTTGTATATCTCCTAAAATGTTTGCTATTTTAAAATTATTTTCCCCGTATGTTACCTTAAAAGATATTTCATATTTATCCATAAAGCTTTCTATTTCTTTTTTATCTTTATCTTCTAGTAAAACTCCAATTATTTCTAACTTATCCTTGTGGGTTTTTTGAAGTGTATTTAAGTGGGGAATTTCCGCCTTACAAGGAGGACACCAGGAGGTAAAAAATGCCAGTAAAACGGGTTTATTTTGGGCGCTAGAAAAACTAAATCCCTTTTGGATTTTTGTTATATTTATATCCCCATTTTTTATACTTTTTAGACTTATGGGATAGATTGGTTTTTTTGGTTTGGGTTTTGTTGTTTTTGAATTTATTTGTTCATTTTTTTTATTATTTACAGCTTCTTTGTTTTGCTTGGTATCTGAACATCCAGTAAGAGCAAAGGTTAACATAAGAGTGCAACTTAAAAAAAAAACACTTTTTATATTCATTTATAATTTCCTTCATGGTACAATATGGACTACATTAGTTTTGTAGAAATAGTATTATAGGAAAGTATCCCTTAAAATGAGAAGTGGTAAAGAAAAATTACGCAAATATTGCTTAAAAAAACTACAAAATGCAAAAAAACATAAGGGTTTTAAAAACAATTTCTTAGTTTTAAATAAGCTTGATAAAATTTTGCAAGATATGGAATTTAAAAATATTTTACTTTATTTGCCACTTAAGAATGAAGTTGATTTAAGAAAATTGTTTAGAAAATTACGGGCAAAACATAATTTATTGGTGCCATTTATGCAAGGTATCAGTTTCAAAGTGGTAAAATATCGCTTACCTATTTTTAGGAAACAATTTTCAATTTATGAGCCAAAAAATTCCTTGAGAATTTTTAAAGAAATTGATATTATGGTCGTTCCTGTTGTTGGAGTTGATGGGAATTTGAAGCGTATCGGTTTTGGAAAAGGTATGTATGATAGGTATTTTGGTTCGTTAGAAAAAAAGCCACTTGTGATATTTGTGCAACTTGACCTTTGTTGCACCAAGTTTGTTGTAAGTGATAGTTATGACATTCAGGCTGATATATATATAACTCCAAAAAAGATTATTACTAAAAGAGGAACTTATGATAATAGAAGCAGGGATAATAGTAGGAACAGCCGCAGTAAGTATGGGCGCAGGGTATTTAGTAGCAAAAAAAATCAATGATGCCAATTATAATATATTCTTAGAACAAGCAAAAGCAAAGGCAAAGGCCATTGAATATGAGGCTGATATGTTGCTTAAAAATTCTGACCTTAAGGTTAAAGAGGCAGTTTTAGAAGCTAAAAAAGAATATGAGGAGAAAAGTTTTGCCCTAGAAAAAGAATTTATTACAAAATTTAACCAACTAGATGAAAAAGAAAAATTTATCAAAGAAGAAACAAAAAGAATAAATGACGAAAAAAGTGATTTAGGTCAGCAAAAAAAGGAAGCCCAAACCTTATTTGAGGAAGGAGCTAGCCTAAAAGAAGAGTATGAAAATAAGGTTAAAGAGGCCTTACATGTTTTAGAACATAGTGCTGGCTTAACTGAAGAAGAAGCTAAAGAAATTGTCCTTAAAAAGGTTGAGGAAAAATCTCGCTCCGATATAGCTCACATAGTTAGAAAATACGAAGAAGAAGCCAAGCAAGAGGCTAAAAAGAGGGTAAATTTCATTCTTGCCCAAGCCACATCAAGATATGCAGGAGATTTTGCTGCTGAGAGGCTTATAAATGTTGTGAATATAAAAGATGATGATCTAAAGGGTAGAATTATAGGAAAAGAGGGCAGAAATATTAAAACCCTCGAGATGCTTTTGGGAGTTGATATTATTATAGATGATACTCCAAATGCCATTATTTTGAGTTCATTCAATCTCTATCGCCGTGCCATTGCCACAAAGGTTATCGAGCTTTTAGTTGAAGATGGACGTATTCAGCCTGCACGAATTGAAGGTATTTATGAAAAAGTTCAAGATGAGTTTGACCAAGGTATGCTAGAAGAGGGTGAGGCTATAGTGATGGATTTGGGTCTTAGCAAGATTCATCCAGAACTTATAAAACTAATTGGTCGTTTGAAGTTTCGTGCAAGTTATGGACAAAATGCCCTAGGGCATTCCATGGAAGTTGCCCACCTAGCAGGACTTATAGCTTCACAAATAGGTGGAGATGATATTTTAGCAAGACGTGCTGGAATTTTGCATGATATCGGCAAAGCACTAACCCATGAATATACAGGAAGCCATGTGGATTTGGGTGCTGATATTTGTAAACGCTACAAAGAGCATCCAGCAGTTATAAATGCCATTTATGCCCACCACGGCCATGAAGAAGCCACAAGCATAGAAGCAGCCGCAGTTTGTGCAGCAGATAGTCTCTCAGCTGCGCGTCCAGGGGCAAGACGTGAAGTTTTAGAGAGCTTTTTAAAGAGAGTTCAAGACATAGAAGATATAGCAAAAAGTAAAAAAGGCATCAAGCAAGCTTATGCTATAAATGCAGGACGCGAGATAAGAGTTATTGCAAATGCAAAACTTGTAAATGACGATGAGGCAGTTTTATTAGCCAAAGAAATTTCCCAAGAAATCGAAGATAAAGTCCAATATCCAGGAGAGATAAAGGTAAATGTCATAAGGGAAGTTAGGGCTGTAAATTACGCAAGATAGTTTTTATTATGTACACTTTTTCAAATCTTTTCAATGAGGTTAAAAAATATAAAAAAGAGTTAATTTGGGCAAATATCATAGCCCTTTTTGCCACCCTAGTTGGCTCTTTGATTCCCCTTCTTATGCCTTTACTTGTGGATGAAATTCTGCTTGGTAAGGGTGGATTTGCCACTGATTTTATAGATAAGATGCTTGGAAGCAAAAGCGAGGTTTATGTTTATGTGCTTTTAGTCTTGGCTTTGGCGGTTTTTTTGAGGGTTTTATTTTTTATCTTAAATTTTTTTCAGACTAAATTTTTTACCATCATTTCCAAAAATATCACATTCAAAATGCGTCAAGATGTTCTAAAACGCCTAAGCGAAGTTAGTTTAAGTGGATTTGAATTTTTTGGTTCAGGAAAAGCGAGCTCTTTGGCGATTATCGATATAAACACCATAGATGAATTTTTGGGCACGACTATTAGTAGATTTATCATATCTTTTTTGCAGCTTATTTGTGTTTTTATGATCTTATTTTTTATAAGTTGGCAATTGGCATTTTTTATTCTTTTGGTAAACCCATTTGTGGTACTTTTGACCACAAAGATCGCCAAAAAAGTCTCCCATCTAAAAAAGCAACAAAACGAAGCTTTTAGCATTTTCCAAGATGCCTTTAGTGAAACGCTAGAACTTTTTGTGCAGATTAGAACGAGCAATATGGAGAAAAGTTTTTTTGGATCCCTTAGCCAAAAGCTCGAAAATATCAAAGAAAGTTCGATTAATTTTACTTATAAAAGTGACACAGCACACAGGTTTTCCTTTTTGGTCTTCATGATAGGTTTTGAAGCCTTTAGGGGAGCTGGCATTATAGCTGTGGCTTATTCTGATCTAAGCGTTGGGATGATGATAGCAACTTTTTCTTACCTTTGGATGCTGATGAACCCAATCCAAGATATGCTAAATATTCAATACGCCTTTGCAAATGCAAAAATTGCCATGGATAGGATAAATGAAATATTTTTACTACCCCTTGAACCAAAGTATCCCCACCTAAAAAATCCATTTTTACATAAAAATACCAATTCTATAAGCTTAAAAAATATAAATTTTAGCTATGATAACAAAAGGAAAGTTTTAGATCGCATTTCCATGGAAATTCCAAAGGGCAAAAAAGTTGCCATAATAGGTGCAAGTGGAAGCGGAAAAACTTCTTTAGCACAGATTTTGGTGGGATTTTATCCCTTTGAGAGTGGGGAATTGATGTATGATGGGGTTAGTAGCAAGGAAATCGGACTAGATGTTATCAGAGAAAATGTCTTTTTAGTTTTGCAAAATCCTCAGCTTTTCAATTCAAGTATTAAAGAAAATATTTCTTTTGGAGAGAATGTATCGGATGAGCAAATAAAAAAAGCTATTCAAATAGCCCAACTTTCGAGCTTTATCGGTGCTTTACCCGATAAGCTTGATACGAAAATAGGGAAAAATGGCATCCGACTTTCAGGCGGACAAAGACAAAGGCTTTCAATCGCGAGGATGATAGCCAAAAGTCCAAATATTGTCATTTTAGACGAATCCACATCAGCGCTTGATGTGCATACGGAAAATATTTTATTTGATGAACTTAGTGAGTATTTAAAAGATAAAACCACTATCATCATAGCCCATAGGTTAAGCACCATAAGAAATGCTGATTATATTTATGTGCTTGATAAGGGAAAGATTTTAGAGGAGGGCACCCACATGGAGTTATTAAACAAAGATGGAGCTTTTGCTTCTTATTATGAAAAAAATAAAGGATGATGTATGAGAAAAATTCTACTTTTTACTTTTTTAATTTTAAGTTTATGCTTAAATCTCAAAGCAGATGGGGAGATGATTTTGGATTCTTCAAATGCCTTGCAAAATATAATTCAAAATAAACGCATCCCAAAAGCTTTAGTGGATAGATCTATTGCCATGATAGTTTTACCAGATGTTCGTCAGGGTGGTCTTGTGCTTGGTGGTTTAGTTGGAGATGGTATAATGGTTCAAAAAGCCCAATCTGGATGGACAAAACCAGTTTATGCTAGTATCCGCGGTGGTAGTGTTGGCTTGCAGATTGGTTACCAAAAAAGTGATATGGTATTTTTTATACTCAGTTCAAAAGTGCTGGAAGATATGCTAAGCCAAAAGCTTACTTTAGGTATAGATGCCACTGCGACGGCCTGGAATTACGGGGAAAATTATGTAAATATGACAGACTTTAAATTTACAAGTGATATTTATGTTTTTGCTGAAAATAAAGGTTTTTTTGCTGGACTTTCTTTAGGCGGAGGAGTGATGAGTGTGGATAAAAACCAAGTTTCTAGCACCTCTTACGCCCAAGAGAGATGGCAAGGCGTTTTGGACATGTTAAATAAGTAGGAAATATGGAAGGCACACTTACAACTTTAAGCACCTATGGCTATATAGCCCTTTTTCTTTATACCCTAGGTGGAGGAATGGTTGCTATTGTCGCAGCTGGAGTTTTATCTTACATGGGAAAAATGGATATTTATCTAAGCATTAGCATAGCCTTTATCGCAAATGCCATAGGAGACACCTTACTTTTTTACCTAAGCAGATACAATAAAGAAATGATAATGCCATACGTTAAAAAGCACAGGCGAAAATTAGCCCTTTCCCATGTATTAATGAAAAAATATGGCGATAAAATAATATTTTTTCAAAAATTTGTCTACGGCATAAAAACCCTAATCCCCCTCGCCATTGGATTTACAAAATATTCCTTTATAAAATTTAGCATCTTAAATTTCATCTCATCCCTAATCTGGGCAATCTTACTAGGATACGGAAGCTACATGTTTGGAGAAGCATTTCAAAAGAGTATAGGCTATATAAGCTCAAACCCATGGCTGATGCCCTTGATCATGTTCCCTTTGCTTTTTGGAATATGGTTTTACTTTGAGAAATATTCAAAGAAAAAGTAATCATAGAATTCATTGCTTTGTATTAGCTTAGGTTGAAAACTATCTTCCCATACTTGATATGTTTTTTCTTTGTGATTTGCTTTTTTATAAAACATTAATTGTTCTAGTATAGTTTTTTTGTAGCTCTAATATTTGGTTTGCTGTGTATTGTTTAAATGATTGTATTGTTTTATGTAAGTCATCACTTGATACTGTCAGATGAAGATGATTTTCTAATATTACATAAGCATTTAGTTTAAGATTAGCTTTTTTTGTAGGAATTTTATGCAGTCTATTATGATTTGCGTACAAATATTTGCAACCAATGAAGTATTGTATAAATTGCAAAGTGTGGATGTGTTGGTTCGTATATACTATATCTTATTCTTCCCATTTATGTATTCTAGTATAAATTAGCTTATGTATGCCATTCCGCCTCAGGAGAGGCGGAACTAGTTAGAATCACCATATTTAGCAGTGCTAATGGTAGTGTTTTTACTATCTTTAGCAGGTATTTCACCCTTTGCGCTTTTTTGAGTAAAATGTATCTAACAGGAAGTGCTATAAATGTGGAGGAGGGGTATATTCTTCTTGTTATCATTATGGTAATAAACCCTGCAATAGTTGGATATTACCACTTAAAATCTATTGTTCATATGCTTATAAAAGAGCCTTTAGAAAATAGTGAATTAAGCTCTACACAAAATAGCACCCTTACTATAAAAAGTTTAGTTGGTTTTTGTGTGATTTTAACTATCTTTGCAATATTTTAATAGAGCCTTTACTTGATATTATTTCTTATTATGTTCAAATATCGGTGTATTAGTTAATGTCTAGCTACGAAAGTTTGTGTCCTTTTAAGTTGTTTTGTTGGGGGTTTCGTAAATGTCTCCAAAAAGTGCGGAAAGGGGTTAATGACCAGGTATAGATACAAGATAATGTTATGGTATACAGTGGAATGCCAATTAATACATTTACAAAGTAACTTACCAAATAAGCATACCAACTTCTTGTTTCCCACCAAAATTTTGGATCGTTAAAACTAAGCGGCATCCATCCTTCTCCAAAATTTAGAATTATAATGGAATGAATTTCTCGAAATAGCAAGAGAAATATAGGGAATGAAGCAATACAAATTGCTAGTTTGAATGACTTTGCAAATATTGACATAGAAGCTTGAGAAAGAGTTTGATTGCTCTCTTTCGTAAGACTCCAACTAACAATATCAGTAATACCAAATATGGTCATTAATCCAGAAATTATTGATATTACATTTGCGATTGCATTCATTTAAATATTCCTTTTGTTAGACTTAATATGTTTTTATGCATAGAACAACTTCTATCAAGACAATGAAAATATGTAGGAACCACCATAATTTGAAATTAACTAGAATGTAGTGTTTTTGCTGGTGAACTTCATTAGCTTCTTCAAATAAAGGCATAACTTTATCACCTTCAATAGTCACATCTATTTCGTTTACCAATTTAAAAGCCCTTTTTATCTCATTGACCGCTTGGGCTAGGTCGGTTTTTAAAAGTTTAAACTTTTTAGATAATTTTTTTGGCTTCTTTTAAAAAAGTGTTACTATATTTTACGATCACAGCTTATTCCATAGGGTATCAATGTCGTAGATTTTACCTTCTTTTACATCCTTTAATCCGCTATTTATGGATTTTGTGATGCGTTTAGTTTCTAGGCCTTTAAGGGCTTTTTCATACTTTCATACTCATCTTTTGAAATCATCACAGCTTCTATTTTGTTGTTTTTTAAAACTGCCAATTCTTCCACAGAATTTCCTTTTATCTGTGCTAGATATGTGCCAAACCTTTTTGCAAAGTCCGAAGATGGTATAAGTTCTTTTGATGAATAGCTTATCATATTTTATCCTTAGTATATTCCGCAGTATTTTACTATATAAATTTGAAACAAGAATTAAAATTGGTAATTGCAGTAGGTCTTGTTTCGCAACCCCGCTTATTTAAACATAAC
>PDPI01000032.1 GCA_002746565.1 Pseudomonadota bacterium
TTTTGCTCTTGCATCTAATATTTCAACAGATATTATGAAAAAAATATCAAAAGCTGTTGGAACAAAAGATTTATTACATATATTTGAAAGAATTCATACCGAATCAAAAGACAACATAGCATATGAACTTTTAAAACATGGTGTTGCTCTAGAGTTTAATGGACAACTACAAAACAATAAAATTATTAGTATGCATAAAAGATTTACGGAATCTAAAAATATTTTAGCAGATTCAACGTTAAAAAGCGTTGTCTTAGACCATATCTATATGTTTGAAACTTCTTATTCTAAGAAAGTTTCTATATGTGCTAAATTAGATATTGGTACCGAATCAAATAAGAAAAAACAGTTAGAAAAATTTTCGCAATAGTGGTTATGTAAGGTACATAAGTCTAGCTTCAAGCTGCTGCAATATGGCTTATTTTAGAAATTTTACTAATTACTTTATGATTTATATTTGGTAAAATATTTTGCCTTAATGTGTTACTTTTCTGATTGGTATATAATATGTGTATTTAATATTAAAATAGGCTTAATCTAACTTAAACTCTAATAAAGGAGCTTTAAGTTACCATTATGCGGGTGAAAAACAAGTATATGTATCGTTCAGTAATTTCAGAGTATAAGTTTCGTGAAATTATTAAATATTTTATATTAGATATTGAAGCTTCGAAAATATCAAAAATAGTAGGTGTTTAGGTTTGTGCAAGTAAGCAAAGCTAATACAAATCCATAGAGAAAAGATCCCTATGGATTTTAAAATGGGGGGGTTTAGCTTTTGTTTAAGTCTATTCCCGATTTGCCTGGGGATAGTATGTTGTTGGGGTCTAGGGCTTTTTTTATCTTCATGAAAACATCATGGATAACATCTCCATAGGTGTCTGCGACCTCGTCCATGGAGCCTGAATTGGTTCTGTAAACTCCGTATCCAGCTTTGGCAAATTCTCTTACTAGTTCGCTATAACATGCTTTTGCTTTTTTCATTTGCTCTTCATCGTTTCTATCAAATAGCAAATCAACGATATGGTGCATATCTCTCCAGCCTACTATAAATTCTCCCACATAGTCAAATCCGTATTTGTGCAGTATTTTTGTGGCCAATTCTTTTTGGTTTAGAGTATGTTTGCCTTGTGCTGGGGAAACTGGTGCAAACCACATGCTGCCCCCTCCGCCTCGCCAATTGTATAGATTAAACTCTTGTAAGTTTGGCTCACCTTTCATAAGTTTTGCTCTATATTTAAATATGGGGTCATTGCCCAATTCTTTTTCGGTGAAGAATTTTACTTTTTTATTGTTTGCAAAAACAGCTTTTATGATGTTCCAATTGTGCTCTATGGAAGCTTCGTCTCCATAAAGTGCCGCATAAACATTCCAAGCACCCATATTTTTGTCTTTTCGTATCTTTTGCAACTCTTCTGCTGTGATATAGCCATCTCCTTTGTGGTAGTCTGCTCTATTTGCCACCGATGCGGCCTCATAGGAGGTGCTAGCTATGGTAAAAGCATTTGGTATGATGTTTGAGATTCTAAGCGGTCTTAGGGTTTCGACTATATCAACAATGTCTGATTCGTCTGGGAAAGATAAGCAAAAAGGTTTATAAGCAGGTGGGGCGGGCATTAGCCAAATTCCTAATTTTGTACATATACCATAGTTTGACTGGGTAAAAATACCATCAAGATATGGTCCATATCCCCATTTGAAAACCTGCCATGAATTGCTATTTTCAATGCCGCCCATGCCAGTTCTTAAAACTTGTCCATCGGCTAAGACTACTTCCATTCCACATTGAAAAAGAAAATGCTCCCCATAAGGTGTGTATCCAACGCCTCTATCCATGGTATTTCCCACTGGGCTTACTATGGCACTTGGGGCTGGGCAACTCATCCAAAGGGGAATTTTATGCTCTTTTAGATAATCATAAAGCATCTGATAAGTAACCCCTGGCTCAAGCAAAGCATAACCCAATTCTGCATTTACTTCAATGATTTTATTCATCCTTCTTAGATCCATCAAAACAGTGCCTCGTCTTGCTGGCATGGCAGTTCCATAACCTAAGTTTTTACCAGTTGAAAATGTCCAGACGGGGATTTTGTATTTATTGCATATTTTCAATATGGCTTGTATTTGCTCAACACTTTTTGGGCACAACACGGCACTTGGCATAAGTTTTTCTTTTTTTGTAGGTATCATGATCTTAGTATATGGAGCTATGTCATCACTCTTTACATACACATGATTTGAGCTTAAAATTTTTTCAAATTCTCCAATGGCTTTTGTAAAATTCTCTTGGGTAACCCCCGGTGGTAGTGATAGATATTTAGACATGATTTCTTTCCTTATTTGTATTTGTGAAACTTACGAGTTTAAATGTTTGATTGTTCCTTGTGATGCTATCAGATATGTTTATTTTAAGTTGAATTTCTTTGGCTTTTATAGCTTGACTTAAAAGCAGACAATCAGCCCAATTTAATATTCCCATGACTTGATGAACATCTTTTTTTAGGGTGTATTTGTTGATATTATTTATGCAAAGGTTATAATTTTGTATCATATCTATACATAAAACATGAGCATCGGAGTTTGAGTATATTTCTTTTATGCCTTTATCTTTGCTGGATAATATAATATTGCTACTTTTCTTGGAAGCAAAAAGAGTGTTGGCATACAAAGGAGAAAGGGCTAAAAGTCCCATGCCTTTGAGGGTATTTCTTCTTTTGTGATTGATTTGGTTCATTTTATTTTACCTTTAGCTAAGCCCTCTGCTAATTTACGCAATGTAGCATCATCGATCTCTGTTTTCCTAAAGGCTGGCATGGCGTTTAGTCCGTGTCTTACTACGTAAACTATCGATTCGGCCCTAGCGTTGATGGAATCTTTATCAAAAACTATTTTGACAGAATCTGGCCCAACTCCAAAGTTGTGGCAATAAGCACACACCTTTGTATATGCCTCTTGAGCATTTTTCCAATTTCCTTTAGCACAGGCTACGCTAGATAAAGCGACCAAAGCTATAATAAATCCTTTTAAATACTTCATGTTTTCTCCTTTTGTATTTTTATGCCTGATTTCATTTTATCTAATATTTATATTATTTTAATTAATTGTAATTCTTAAAATATAAATTATTTATAAAAATGTTACATAAATACACGAATAGCTTATTTAGCATCTGCTTCTCATTGAGTGAAATATTTTTAAATGTGATAATTGTGTATTTTCGTAAAATGTATATTAATATTATCCAAACCATTTCTTACTTGTAGTATTAGTTTAAGTTAAAAATGTAATAATCTATAAATCACAAAAAGGAGCTTTACATGAAAGAATACAAACCATTTATCAATGGAAAATTTACCGCATCAGAAAATGCAAAAGTAGTTGATGATATCAACCCATCTAGTGGAGAGATTTTTGCTAAGGTCTATATGGCCGGAAAAGAAGATATAGAACAAGCTATTGAGTCTGCTTATCGGGCTCAAAAAGTGTGGGCGAAAACTCCCCCTAGGCAAAAGGAGGCTATTTTATTGAAAGCTGCGGATATTTTTGACTCTAAAAGGGATGAAATAAAAGATATTCTCATGAAAGAAAGTGGCTCTGTTTTTGCTAAATGTATGTTTGAAATAGGCATGGTAAGTGATATTATAAGAACAGCAGCGGGCGAGGCTAGGCGAGTGAGTGGAGAAACTTTTACCTCAAATGATGATGGGGTTTTATCTTATAGTATTAGAAGACCTTTAGGTGTTATAGCTGGTATTTCTCCTTTTAATGCACCCATGATATTGAGCAGTAAAAAGTTTGCATTTGCCCTAGCTGCGGGAAATAGTTTTGTGCTAAAACCCTCAAGTCATACACCAGTTTGTGGGCTTATATTTGGCGAGATTTTTAAACAAGCAGGGCTTCCTGATGGGGTTTTAAATATTATTCCTTGCTCTAGTAAAGATTTGGGCGATACTTTTCAAACTGACAAAAGAATTTCCATGATAACCTTTACTGGTTCAACCAAAGTAGGCAAGGTAGTTGCAGCCCTAGCAGCACAAAATCTTAAAAAATACACTGTTGAGCTAGGAGGAAAAAGCCCTGTTATAGTGCTAAAAGATAGCGACATTGAATATGCTGTAAATACCGCCGCTTTTGGAATCTTTATCCATCAAGGTCAAATTTGCATGGCAGGTTCTAAGATAATAGTAGAAGAAGAAATTTATGATGAATTTTGCGAAAAATTTGCCCAGAAAATCAAAAATATAAAAGTAGGAAGCCCAGAAGACCCTCAAACAATAGTTGGACCTTTAATAGAAGCAGCCCAGTGCCAATTTATTGATGGTTTAGTTGATGATGCGGTGGGAAAAGGTGCTAAATTGTTAGCAGGCAGGGAAAGTGAAGATACTTACTATAAACCAACAGCGGTATCGAATATAAATGACACCATGAATATCTTCCATGAAGAAGCATTTGGACCAGTGGCGGCCATCATAAAAGCAAAAGATTTGGATGAGGTTATAAGCTTTGCAAATAACAGTAGCTATGGATTAAGCTCGTCTGTTATAACAAATGATTTATCAAAAGCATTGTATTTGAGCGAAGAGTTAGAATCTGGAATGGTGCATGTAAACGGACCAACAGTTCAAGATGAGGCCCATATTCCCTTCGGAGGAGTTAAGGAAAGTGGTCTAGGACGAGAGGGCGGACACTTCTCAATAGAAGAAATGACCGAATTAAAATGGGTTACCATAGAGGGCATGGGAAACCATAAGTATCCATTTTAAGAAGTTGATTTTAGTGTTTTAAATCTTAGGGGGGCGTATCTTATACCAGATCTACAAGGGGTTTAAAATCCCTCAAGCATGACATCCCAAAGCTTATCAACTAACTCATCATCAAGTAATAGGGTTGATTTTTTTGTGAAAAAATATTTTATCTTTGTTGGATCTATTGGCGAAGAATGCAAACATTCTCCATGGGCGGGAAGATAGGCGCGCGCAAGGGTTAAGTCTTTTTTTATGTCTTTTTCACATAAAAAGCATTTTTGATCTAGATGTAAACGTCCCTCATGTTCTAAAAGCTTGGCATAGGCTTCTATTTGGAGGCGTTTTGGGTTTTGTTTGTGCATTTTTTGGGCTACTTCGTCTAGTAGGGTAAAATAAAATTCATCTATTTGTTCCACTCCTTTTAAATGCTCGTAAAAAAGGGCTATGAAATTTTGCCACAAAAGCATTTTATCCCTTTGGTGTTGCCATTTGTGGGATAGGTGGAGGATATTTCTAAGTTGAGGCAGTTTTGATTTTGTGCTGTGGATTAGTTCGGCATCTATTTTATAGCCTAGGTTTATGGTTGAGTGTCTAGCCCCATAAAAACGATAACTTGTTTGTATATGATTTCTTGTGAGTATGGTAACTAGTAAATCCTCGTCGCGACAGGGGTTTATGCGTATGATGTAGCCTTGCATCTAGATTATGGCATCGGGCAAGATTGCCATATCGACTTTTTTTGCTATGGCTAGGGATATTTCTTCTTCACTATTTATCAAAATGGCAACCTTTGCGTCAAAAAGATAATATTCGGCTATCTCTTGAACTTTTTGGGCTATCTTTAGGGGGCAAATGAGTATCTTTGCTCCAGATCCATTGCCTATGATGGCTTCTTCTTGGTTAAATATATGCAAGGCAAAGCTTTTGTTGTGATTTTTTGCGTATTTGATAAGTTCTGGTTTGTATTCAAATAAAAGGGTATTTTCCTCAGGGCTTTGGCTAATTTCTTCTATGCTTGATACCGAGTGGAGGGGTTTGTATGCTATTAGATCGTGACCTAGGATTTGCATCTTATATCCTTTTGCCCAAACATTCTTTGGAACAAAAGTATTTTCCATCTTTAAGTAATGCTTCATCGAAGCTTACAAAAACATTGCAAGATGAACACTCAACCATGGTTTGGCTTTCCTTTGGGCTTTGGTTTTTTGGATTTCGCTTTACCCGGAAGAAAAACATATATATTAGATAAATCAAAACTGCTAAGATTAGGTATTTTATCATTTTTTACCCCTTATTAAAACGTATTTTCTATTGCCTCTTTTATAGATCTTAAAATCAAGTTTTGCATCTAATTCTTCATCCACGCTTGTGCCTTTGTAAAGCAAAAATGATGTTCTCTCATCGCTAATATTTTTGCATAAATTTAAAAGACTTTTGGTGTGGGTAACCGCCCTTGATACCACCAAATCATAGCTTTTATCCTTTTCTTTTTCAATCCTCATAGATCTTACTTGCAAATTTTTTAGATCTAGTTTAGTTTTTGCTAGATGTAAAAAGGCGGATTTTTTTAAAAGTGGTTCGTAAAGATTGACTTCTATATGAGGCATGGCAAGGGCTAGATGCAAGCCTGGAAACCCAGCGCCGCTTCCTATGTCTGCAATGTTTTTTATGGGAAAATCTAGATATTTTATGGGATATATGCTGTCTATTATATTTTGAAAAATTTCTTCATCATTTTTTAGGGCAGTGATATTGTGGATTTTGGTATAATCTTTAAGCAAAGATACATAAAGCTTTGCTTTTTGCAAAAAATCACCACCTAAAGACATCTTTTTTAAAGTCTTTTCTAGATCTTCCATATTTTTATCTGAGGCCGTAAATTCTTAGTTTAAAACTATTTTTGTCATTGAGGTATTTGGTTTTCCAAAAATTACTTTTTTGGATATTTTTTTCCACATATTTTCCTGCAAAATAAAATTCAGCCAAGGCTCTTTGGGCGGATTTAAAATCATTATTTCCAGCAAATTCAAGTAATTTTATGGCTTTATCGTTTCTTTTTGTTTTTAGATAATGTTTTGCTAACATAAAGGCTGCCATTGGATCTACATCTTGAGTTTGTCTTATCATTTCAAGGGCTTTTTTCCTATCTTGCCTTACTCCAAATCCCTTATCGTAAAAATTTGCTATGAGGGAGGTGGCGTAAAAGTTGTTCATTTTTTGAGCATTTGTGTATCTTTTTAAGGCCTCTTTATAATCTTTTCTAATTTCAGCATGAACCCCCAAACGAAGCTGTGCAAAGGAATTTCTTTGGGATAAAAGTCCATAGCAATCGTTTTGTATGGATTTGTTTTCGTTTATACATTCGTTGGCAGATGGCAATTCTAGTGAGAGATTTTTGATGGTATCTTGACGGGAAGAACAGCCACTAAGGGTTAAGATGCTAAAAAGGACAATTAAAGATGTGAGATAATGTTTCATTTTCTTCCTTATTTGATAATCTAAGGCAAGATTATATCATAATAAAAGTAAAATGATACTTTGCATGTTTGATGCTGGTAGCTTTTTTTCGTTTTTCTCTTGGGATTTATCTTCCTTGTTGTCTTCTTTTTTAAATTTATTCTCTTTGTAGAAGTATATCTTTTCTTTCCATGTGGTTTTGCTAAGATGCTTAGTATTGGAAGTCCAAAGTAGGGTAATTTTATCGTCATCTTCCCTTAAAGCTTTTACATATTCGGTTAAATTTTCTGTTACTAATTTTATGTAGCCTTGTTTTGTTATGCTGTAAGTTCCCCTTGATGAATGTGTATTGCCTTTTATTTGTTTTGTGTTAAAGTTTGTTTTGCCAAAGCGATATTCTCGCACATTTGATTTTTTTTTGACATCATACACTTTATAGAATGCCTTGCCTTGAACATTTTTTTTAGTAAACTTATATATTCTATTTTCTCCATTTAAAGTGGAGATAGTTATTCTATTTTCATTTTTTACAGCATATTCTCCAAACTCGCAACCCCAAAACACTATAGTTACAATCGCCATATAAAATATAATTTTTCTCATTTTCATTTCCTTTTTTGACGTTATTTTACCATAAATAGCTTATGTTTGAAATATTTTTTTAATCTTTTGAAGTTTTTCGATCTTTCTTTGATGATTTTTTATTTTTGATCTTAAAAACTTTATTTTTTGTGCTTGAATTTGTTGGAATTTTTCCATTAAATTTTTATAATCTTTATCTAGAAAAGTATTTTTACTATTCATGAGGTTTTCTAGCTCATACAAGTGAAAACTTACTCTTAATCTATGCTTTATCTCATCAAGATTTGGACTATATAGGGGAAATTGCGTAGGGTTTTCCTCGTAAAGTTCGATGGATTCGTTTATCTTATGCTCTAAAAAAGCCACACAAACCTCGGTGGCATTTTGATAGTTAAAACTAACCGCACTACTTAGATGGTTGAATTGACTACAAATTCCAGCATAAGAGATTTTTATTTCGTCATTGAAGGATTTCAAAAAATTCTCATAAACCTTTGAGGCAAATTTTCTCACATTTGCAAATTCCGCATCCGAATGGATTGGTTCACTCTTGCGAATTAGCTCATACGGATGTTGCCATTTTAAGATTTTGCTTTCTAAATCTTTATAAATCAATTCATTTTCATGGTTTACTTCATCTTGGATTAGCTTTAAATTTCGCACATATTTTTTAAACATTTTTCCTATCAAATCCTCATCATAAAAAAGTTTTTTATAAACCACATCGGTATGAATTTTGCTCACTTCATAGCTTACTTGCTGGTAGGAGATTTGTTTTTTCAAAACTCCAGTTTTATTTTTCATGTAACGGATTTTTTCTTCTGTTTTTATTTGGTTGAAGATTTCAGATGCGGTTTTTTCTATGATATTTTCTATTTTTAGGTAGGCATCTTTTATTTGTTTGGAAAATCTTGTTTTAAGCTCTTCAAATCTATCTTGTGCCCTTTGTTCAAATTCTTGTAAAATTTCTTCTAATTGGGTGTAAATTGTTATGATATTTTCTTGGCTGGTTATAAGTTTATCGCATATATCTTGGGCTTCTTTTGAGATGGCATATCGCTTTGTTTGGGATGCCTTTGGCTGAATCTGGGTGTGTATGAAATCCAAAACGGCATTTATATTTGAGGATTTTAAAAGTTGTGCATTTTCTTTATTGTCGGCTTTGTAAATTTTCCTAGCCTTTGTTTTAAAATCTTTTAATAAATCTTCCATTTTTTGGCTCTCAACCATGGAGACGGGCAATTTTGCTTGCTTTTTTATATCTTCTATGTAATTTTCTAGCAATTCATCCATTTGGTGGCGACTATCATGGGATCTAGCCTTCAAGGCTTGCAGAGCGGAGATGGGAACTACGCTACTAAAAAATTCTTTGAAAGCCTCCTTGACATAGGAGCTAGTTTGCTCGATCTGTTCTTGGCTAAATTTATCCTTTTGATTTAAAACGCAAAGGCTTTTTTGGGCAAAGGAGTTCATGTATGATTTTAAAACTTCCGCTTCACTCATTTTTCCAGCATTATCGATAAGGGTTAGCCAGATGATACCATCTACTTCTTTTAAGACTTTTTGGGTTGTTTTGGTGTCTGTTTGAGCTTGGGAATTTAACCCTGGAGTGTCCACAAAAACTATATCTTTTAGCAGTTCAAGGGGTGCGTAAATGGTTAAAAATTCCACATCTTCCCCATTTTGTCTTTGGTCTGTAAAGCGACTTAGCCCTTCCATGGAGTGGTATTCTTCTCTGCCATCATGGTATCTTACTTTTATCTGAAATTCCTCCCCATAACGAATGTAATTTACCTTTGAGGTTACTGGAGTTATGCCTGTTGGAAGTATGTTTTTGGCTAAGAGGGCGTTTAAAAAGGTGGATTTCCCGCTGGAAAATTGACCTGTTATGGCTATTTTCATAGGTTCTACTCCACGAATTTTCAATTTATCAAGGGCTTTTAAAAGCTCACTAGATGGGGCAAAATCATCATGGCTTAAAAGGTGGGCTAGTTTTTTTAATTTTCCCATGAGGCTATCGTCAAATTGTACTTTTTTTGGTGCATTTATGATTTTATATTGGTCTATGAAATTTTGCAAAAAACTCATATTTTATTTTCCTTCAAGCTTTCTTTTAGATCTTTAAGGGTAGATATTTTTTCCTTTAATTTGCCCAATCTTTCTTTAGATGCTCTATTGTCTTTTTGGATGAGATTTATTTGTTTTTGCAATATCTTTTCTTTCTCCTCCATGGACGCTTTTAACTCTCTTGTAGGCTTATTGGCCCTTTGTAAGAAAGTGTTTAAAAGATTTTGATTTATATCTTCTAGGCTAGCATTTATCTTATCTTTAAGATTTTTAATATCCTCTTTTAAAATCCCATCAAGAGCCACCGAAAAACCCTCTATTTGGGCTTTTTTAACCTTTTTAAGCTCATCTAATATCCTTTTATGGGTAAGGGCATAACTTCCGCTCAAAAAAGAAGAACCGAAATTTTTCTCAAAATACTCCCTTGAATTAAAATCCCCATTTGGACTGCCATCAAAAAGCTTGGTATCTATGGATGCAATTTGTTCTAATTCGCTTTGCATTCTTTTGGAAAATTCATACCTATAATCCCTTATTATATCAACTATGCCATCTTTCATGGAGGTTTCCACCATGGATTTTATGCGGTTTTGTGCAGGTTTTTTCTTATTTTTTCGCCACTCATAACTCACATCATCGCAAAGCCTTCCGATGGTTATGTTTTTTAGGGAATTTAATTTATCGTCTATAAATTTATTTAATGTTTTAAAATAATCTTCAAGGGAATATCTAGCCTCACTTATCTGAAGATTTATTTTCTCAATCAATTCCAGATTTGCCTTATTTTTTTCTTTTAAAGCTTTAAAATCCCTCTCCAGCTCATCACTACTTTTACTTAAACTCTCCATCTCAAATGAGAATCTATCTAGGGCATTTGAAATGATTGAGCCTAATTCCTTGTGGATACTTTGAAGTAGGAGTTGATTTTTTTCGCTGTGAGCCCCAAAAAGAACCTTTTGGAGGTATCTTTCTATATCTAAAATACCTGTTTTTTTAAGATCGTAACCAAGCCTAAGAGCTTCTTTTTCTTGCCCAATTCTATGCATGAGGGCTAGTTTTCCAGCTATTGGCAGAAAGTCTATTTTAGAGATAATAGAATCAAATCTAGCTTCTTTATTGTCCTGTCTGAGCCTATTTTGTATGCTTCTTTTCGTGTAGGCAATGACCTCTTTAAGTTCATCTTCGCTTATGGTATCAATCCTTGTTATGACGATCAAAAGCCTTGTTATATGCCCATAAATTAGGCTATCTATGATAAAATCCACATCCTTTTGCGTAGCACTTTGATTGGCATTCATAAGGTGAATCATCACATCGCACTGACTTAGATAATCTTTTGTTATTTCTTCTCTTTGGATTACTGGGTCATCGAGTCCTGGGGTATCGACTATGTTTACCCCATCTTTTACAAAGTCTAAATCCTCGTACAGTTCTACTCTTTTTACGAGATTGCATGTAAGATTTGATTGTTTTGTTGAAGTGTAAGAGCTAAGATCGCTTGTATTTATGTCAATACTTTTGGTTTTTTCTTGTATAAATTCGTCAAGACTTTCTCCAAAAGCCTCCTTGCTTTGCTCTACAAATTTTTTTATTGAAGGCATTAAGGAAGCTGATTTTTCTATCCTCTCCCACTCATCTTTCGTCCAAAAATTTACCTTTGCATGGGATTTTTTAGCATATTTTATAATAGTTAAATTTGCCGTTTCAGGAACAACAGAAGTGCCTAAAATCTCCTTTCCAAGCAGGGCATTTAACATGGTTGATTTCCCAGCATTCATAACCCCCGTTATACCCACAGAAAAGCTCTGATTTTGGATTTTTTGGCTTAAAAGTTGGCTTTGATTTTTTAAATTATCGCTTTCTAGGATGGGATTTAAATCTTTTAAAATATCTTGGAAAAATGAAATATATTCTTTATAATCTGTTGGATTGGAAAGTTTTGTTTTTGGTTGAATTATCTCTTTTTTATCTTCTTCTATTTTATCTTCTATGAGTTCAAGTAAGCTTAAAATTTTCTCTTCGTTTTCTTTGCTTATAAGCTTTGCTTTTGAAAGGGAATTTATGTGTGAACTTATCTCTTGTGAGTATGATTTGCCAAGGGAGTTTAATAATCTCAAATAATAAAACTGCAAAGCCTTTATTTGCGATACATTCTCACAAACCTTTAAGCCTAAAAATTCTGTAATTTTTCCAAATTCTCCCACCTGACAAAATTTTTCAAAATTTTTAGAATTTACACATAAAATAACCGCCAAAGCCTCACAAAATAAAGCTCTTTGTTTTACATGAAGTTCTAAGTTTTCAATTTTATCCCGCAAATCCTCATTGGCTTTTTCGCCCCAAATAATTATAAAAAAATCGTCAATTAAATTCATCCACATTCTTTAAAATTAAGATAGCAAATTTTAGCAAATTTTATATAAAGAAAAGGATAAACTTTTATTATGATGTGAGTTTCAAAGCTTCTTTCTTGCCTATGAGTTTTTCAATCTCTTCATGTTTTGCTTCTCTTATGGCCTCAAAAGTTCCAAAATAGTATAAAAGTTTTTTGATCTTAGCCTCAGATAAACCTCTTTTTTTCAAAAGGGAGCTTTCCTTGTCTTGTTTTAGTTTTGTTTTTCTATGAAAGCTGATGGCAAATCTGTGGGCTTCGTCCCTTAGTTTTTGCAAAAATTGCAATTTTTCGTCATGTTCGTTTAAATTATAGCTTCCCTTCAAAGAGTGGATTATATCCTTTGCTTTTCCTTTAGATCTATTTGATTTTGCATCCACTTTTTCTTTGGATATTGCTAAAATATCTATTTCTATTCCGCTACTTTGTATGATCTTGTGTGCTAAATTTAGTAGGGTTGCCCCGCCGTCTATGAGCCATAAATCTGGGGGATAATCTTTGTGAAATCTTTGTGCCCTTTGGGTTAAAAGTTCTTTCATTTGGGCGTATTCATCCTTGTTTTCTAGGTGATAGTGTCTGTATTTATTTTTATTGAAACTTTCATTTTCCCATGAGATTATTCCGCCCACATTTGCTCTTCCTCCTAGATGGGAATTATCAAAAACTTCTATACTATTTGGGTAGGATGATAGGTTAAAATAGGAGAAAATTTGCTCTTGAATTTTGCTTGATTTTTTATTTTTATGTCTTTTT
>PDPI01000033.1 GCA_002746565.1 Pseudomonadota bacterium
GCAAATACAGACTTTGATGGTAAATCAGATAAGGGTAAAAATATCTATACTAAGATAACCGATGATGATACTATAACCATAGCACTTGCTAAAGACTTAAAAGACATTTCAAGTGTTCAGTTTGTAGATAATTCAAATAATCCTACTATCAAGATAGATGGAGATAAAAAGACAATCTCTGGCTTAGATGAAACTATCACTCCACCAGCTGATCCAACAGAGGGAACTAAACCAGTAGGACCAACAGACGGAAAAGTTGCAACTGTTAGCGATATACTAAATAGTGGTTGGAATTTAAAAGAAAATGGAGATGCTAAAGACTTTGTACAGCCTTTCGATACTGTTGATTTCATCGATGGAGCTGGAACAACAGTTTCTGTTGTAACTAATGACAATAATGTTTCTCAGATCAGAGTAAATTTGGATGCTGATATATTGACCAAATCAACTCAACTTCCAGTTGTTTATACAACAGCAGATGGAACAAGGGTTTACAAGCAGCCAGATGGTACATTTAATGATGACCAAAATGGTTTAGGTAATACTATCGATAAGGGTGATATCATAGCTTCTATGCAAGATGCCGATGGTAGCACTACAAATCCAAATACCCTATCAAATGTGAACAGCACTGTTGGTCATAACAAGGGTGAGGGTCCTATAAATGTATCTGATGCACAAGATGCTACAAGAAGATTGTTAAGCGAAGATGCTAACCTAAGTAATGCTGCAACTGTGGGTGATCTACAAGCAGTATCACAAGCTGGACTAGACTTCGTTGGGGATGATGGTAGCGTGATCCACAAGCCACTAGGTGAAACTCTTGGTATCAAAGGTGGAGCTACTAGTTTGAGTGAAAATAATATAGGTGTAGTTGAAGAAGGTGGCGAGTTGCATATTAAACTTGCTAGAGATATCGATGTGGATAGTGTTACAACACAAAACATCAATACAAATAACTTGATTTCAGAAAATATCGAAACTAACAACTTGATATCTAAGAATATTATTACAAATAATTTAATTTCAAAAGATATCAATACAACTAATTTGATTTCAGATAGGATTGATACTAGACATCTAGTTTCAAAAACAATTCAGACTAATACCTTAAAGTCTAAAGAGATCGAAACCAATACTATCAAGGTACAAGAGAAGATATCTATTGGAAAAGTTGTTATCAGCAAAGAAGGTGGTATCGATGCAGGAGGCAAAAAGATAACAAATGTTGCTCCTGGTAATGTTGGTCCAAATAGTATGGATGCTATAAATGGCGCACAATTCTATGGCTTAGAGCAAGATTTAGATGAACTTTCTAAAGACTCTAAAGCAGGAATTGCTAGTAGTGCTGCTTTTGCAACTCTTGGTCAAGCTAGGGATGCAGGAGATAGTAGTATAAGTGCTGGTGTTGCTACGCATAGAGGACAAACAGCCTTAGCTGTAGGTGTTTCTGCTTGGACTGATGATGGAAAATGGTTGCTAAAAGGTGCTGCGGCTGTTGATACCCAAAAACAACCCACCGTTGGTGGCTCTATAACTTACCAGTGGTAAAAAGATAAAACTTAGGGATTTTTTCCCTAAGTTTTTTAGATCTAGTTAAATAAACGTAAAAGGATTATAAAGATGAAAATATTAAAATACGTAAGCTTGTTTGCTGCTTCAATGTTGTTAGTGGGTTGTACAAGTACTGTTTCGAACAATAGATTGAGTACTTTGAACTCTAACGATATTGAATGGCCAGATTTGGATAGTGCTTTCCAAGATGAAGGAGTATTTCCAAATATGGAAAATCTTAGTAAGATAGGTAAGGGTGTTAGTAAGGATGAACTTTACTATCTTATAGGTACTCCACACTTCTCAGCTCTTTATGGTGCTGATGAGTGGGATTATATAATGAAGTTTTTAAAAGATGATGGAAGCGTTAAGGTTTGTCAATACAAGATATACTTTGATGATGGCTTAGTTGAAGATACTTTTTGGAATCCTGATAATTGTTTGCAAAGCCTAAAAGAGGTTAAACAAACAGTTGTTCCAGCACCTGTTGTTGTTCCAACAGAAGTTGTTGAAGAGCCTGCTGTTCAGAGCTTTAGTTTAAGTGCAGATGCTCTTTTCCCAAGTGGTAAGGGTTCTCAAGCATCTATGAAGCAAGCCGGAAAAAATCAACTAGATGACTTAGCAGCTCAGTTTTTAGAGTCAGGATCTAATGCTAAGATTCATCTAATAGGACATACTGATTTTAGAGGTAGTAAGCAATACAATATGGAGCTTTCTAAGAAAAGAGCTCTTAGTGTAAAACAATACCTTATAAGTCAAGGCGTAAGTCCAAGTGATATATTTGCTGATTGGAGAGGTGAGAGTGAGCCTGTGGCTGATTGCCCAAATATCACAAATAAAAAAGAACTTATAGACTGCTTACAGCCAAACAGAAGAGTTGATATAGAAATATATTGATCTAGTAGGGGGGAATGGTGGTTAGTGAATGCACTAATCACCAACTACTAATGACTTAGATCTACTTTTGTTTTAGATCCTAGTATGTTTACGACTCCTATGGCAAAATTCCCATCATGGCTTATACTCGCATCTATGTTTTTTATACCAAACTTTTCTATGAGATGTTTTGAGAGGGTAATGTAGGGCTTTCCAAGCTTATTTTTATGTATCCAAATATCATAAAAGGAGCAGGTTTTACCTATGCCACATCCTAAAGCTTTCGAAGTTGCCTCTTTTAAACACCAAAATCCAGCGGCGGTTTTAGGCGATCTAGTTAGCTCGATTTCTTCTTTACGTAGAAATTTATTATAACCTTTAATTCCATGTTTTTTATAAAATTTTTTCATTCTGGGGATGGAGATTATGTCTATACCTATCATTTATTTTGCCTTTAAGATTTATAGGATTTTACTAGTATTTTCTTAAAAAAGATTAAAACTCAATAAAATAATATTTTTCTTTTATTGACTTTTATTTTGGTAGGAGATATAATGTCAAACAGGTTTTAAAATTAACATTAAAGGTTTGTATATGAAAAATTTATTGGTATCTATTGGTTTAGCTATGTTTTTTATAGCTTGCGGTGGTGGTGGCAGTTCTTCGGATGATTCACATGCGGCTGTGTCTAAAAATAGTTCAGGGCAATCTTCAAGTGCTAATAGTTCTCAGAGGAGTGATAAATATCCAAATATAGACGGAGTTTATGTTATTACTCGTTATAATTTTAAATCAGATAAGAATGTTAATATAAACAAGGATGAATTTCAAAAGCCCATTAGTATTTTTTATGCTAATGAGGGTAGCAAATTAAATATTGTTCCTTTTGCTGAGCTTGATCCTGCTTTTGCTAGAAAACTTAGAAATCTAGGATATGATGTTGAGATTATTGATAACGAAATCAAAATGTCTTTGAATGCAGATGGAAGCTATAAGGCAGAGAGAGAAGTTGAGGTGTCTGTAGGTAGAGTTTTTGAAAAGGGAGTAGCGACCATAAAGACGGTGGAAAAAGGAAAATTTGTGAACAATCAGATAAAGGGCTCTACCCATGTGTGGGTGAAGTCTTCTGGGGAGCGAGTTAAGATGTCTTGGGATTTTAAAGGAAGTAAAAAAATATCAAGGGATCTAGATAAATCTGCTACAACACAATCTTTTTTAACTACTGATATCCTTCTTAGTGTTGTCGGTTTTTAAAAAAATCTATAAACCCAGTTTTACTGGGTTTATTACATACAAATAGATTGACATCCATCAATAAAAACATTTCTAAATCAAGCTATAATGCAAACAAAAAAAGGAAAAAAATGCTTATAGATAAGGCTAAATTGCCCCTAGTTGATATGGAAAATATGAATGAAGTTCATCTTGAGGATGTTGATATCATAAATGATCTTAGTGATTTGTTGGATAAATATGCTAAAAATGAAGATGAAAAATCTTTTCAGAGCATAAACAAACAATACGAAAAATGGTTTGCCCACACCATAGAACATTTTGCCAATGAAGAAAAAATGATGCAAGAGAAGGGATTTTTTGCCTATGAGATGCATAAGGGTGAGCATATGAACACTTTAGCTAGAATGCAATTTGTATATGAAGAATGGTTAGGCACGAAAGATATAATTATCTTAAAAGATTATGTTCAGCATGAGTGTCTCGCTTGGCTAGTAAATCACATTCAAACTATGGATACGGTAACTGCTAGATTTTTAAAAACTGGCATTTCACCCTGTCACGCTTACTAAAAATATCTTTAAATAGGCGATTTTAAGACTAATTTATCACTTTTTTTGTATCATACGCTATGAAAAAAGGAGATAAATTGAAGCATATTTTTAGAGAATACGATATTAGGGGTATTTTCAATCAAGATCTAAATGAAAAATCTGTTAAAACCATAGCATATTTGCTTGGATTAAAGATAAGGCAAAAGGGCGAGGTTGTTGCCATAGGATATGATGCAAGAGTTCACTCGGTGCAAATTTCTAAGTGGCTAACAAGTGGTTTAAATAAGGCTGGTTTGAAGGTTCTTAATATGGGACTAGTGCCAACCCCTTGTAATTATTTTGCTGGATTTAATGATGAAAATGTAAAAGCAACCATCATGATAACAGGCTCGCACAATCCTCCCGAATATAATGGACTTAAAATTACCATCGATAAACTTCCATTTTTTGGCAAGGATATTCAAGCTTTAGGAGATGAGGTTTTAGCTCAGATGGAAACATCACAAATAAAAGATGATTTTACATGTGAAATGGTTGATACTTTGGGATTTTACGTGGATTTTATAAGTGAGCATTTTGTTCATTTAAAGGGTTTGAAAGAAAGATTTGTAATCGATTGTGGAAATGGGGCTGCTGGTGAGGCTGTAAGTAGAGTTTGCGAAAAATTGAATTTAGATGCAAAGATTTTATATGCAAATCCAGATGGAACTTTTCCAAATCATCATCCAGACCCAAGCGAAGAAAAAAATTTACAAGATATAAAAAATGAGCTAAAAAGCGGAAAATTTAAATTAGGCTTTGCCTTTGATGGGGACGGGGATAGGTTGGGAGTTTTAAGCTCTAAGCATGTATTTAAAGGTGATGAAATGGCTCTGCTTTATGCTAAGCTTATTAAAGAACCAAAAATCCTAGGCGAAGTCAAATGTTCCCAAATGATGTATGATGAGATCGATAAGATAGGAAAATCCCACATGTATAAAACAGGTCATAGCAATATCAAAATGAAAATGCATGAAATTGATATAGATCTAGCCATAGAAGTCAGTGGACATTTGTTTTTTAATGATAGATATTTTGGATATGATGATGCCATATATGCTATGTTTAGGGCTATTGAGCTTGTGAAAGAGGGTGTTGATTTTGATGGGGAACTTGCAAAATATCCCAAAACTTACTCGACCGATGAGCTTAAAATCAAAACCACCGATGAAGAAAAATTTGAAATTATAAAAAAACTAAAATCCTACCTGCAGCATCCAGGTAAAGAATTTCCAAAGGTAAGGGATATAGTTGATGTGGATGGGGTAAGGGTTATTTTTGAGAATGGCTGGGGTTTGGTACGAGCTTCAAATACCACTCCAACCCTTGTTGCGAGATTTGAGGCTACAAATGAGGACGATATGAGATTGTACCAGAGTGAACTCAATAAGGCTTTAGAAAAGTGCAGATAGGTTTGACATGAATTTGCATTTAAAAAAAACCATAAGCTTTTTGATTCTTTTCTTCCTAGATGCGCTACTTTTATGGCTTAGCATTTCTTGTATATATTTAATCCGCTTACACGGAAGTGATTATTTTGTTGAGCCCATGCTCCAAAGTATGGAGTTTTATAACCAGTTGCCTATCTATTACATGGTTGTTTTAGGCTTTTTGTTGAAAGAGGGTATTTATCACAAACATTTCGATTTTTGGGAAGAGGTAAAGAGGATATATAAAGGGCTTATCATAGGAGTGTTATCTGTTTTTACTTATCTTGCCCTTACGAAACAGGCTGAAGAGTTTTCAAGATTTGTGATTTTTGGTGTTTTTTTGATCTTGTTGTTTACCTTTCCTATCCTAAAAAGGTTTATAAAATTCATTTTAGTGAAGTTTGATTTATGGGTTAAGCCTGTCAAAGTGGTTGGAAATTCCAAAGAGGCTGTTGATATTTTGGATGAATTTGATAAAAACTGGTATTTAGGTATGAGGGCAGTTCCTTTTGCATCTACTGTTGTTATAGCCATAAAAGGACATAGCAGAAAGGAATTGATAGAGATTTCCGAAAAATATATGTTAAGTAGCAAGGAAGTGCTTTTTGTCCCGGTGCTCTCACATGTAAATTTTGCCGATTCAAATATAGTTGAATTTCATAATCCAAGGCTAAGTTTAATAGAAGTAAAAAATAAATTAAAAGAACCCTTTGCTATATTTGTTAAAGTTTGCTTTGATTTTTCCATTTCTTTATTGCTTTTACCTATTTTGTTCCTTGTTTTGGTGATTATTATTTTTTTGATGAAGTTTGATAGTAGGGGAAAGGTATTTTTTAAGCAAAAGCGATTGGGCAAAAATTCAAAAGTTTTTAATTGTTATAAATTTAGAACCATGTATGAAAATTCCCAAAGTTTACTAGAAAATTATTTAAAAAATAATCCCGATGAAATCATCCACTATAATATATATCATAAATATAAAAATGATCCAAGGATTACTCCTCTTGGTAAATGGCTTCGTAAAACTTCCCTAGATGAGTTACCTCAAATCATCAATGTTGCTTTTGGGCAAATGAGTCTTATTGGGCCTCGTCCATATATGGTGGAAGAAAAGCATAAATTAGGCAAATCAAAGGAAGATATCTTGCTAGTTAAACCCGGCATTACTGGTCTTTGGCAAATAAGTGGGCGAAATGAAATCAGCTTTAGCCAAAGGGTTGATTTGGATAAGTGGTATATTAGAAACTGGAATTTGTGGTTAGATCTGATTATATTGATTAAAACTTTTAAGGTTGTATTGTTAAAAACTGGTGCGAAATAGTATGGCTGAATCGTAAAATTCAGAAAGGTTTCGATATAATCACTTTTTATGAATTAAATCAAGGATGAATGTTGCTTAAAAAAATATTATTGCCAACCATTATGATAGTTTTGGGTTATGGGTTTTGGATAAGTCCAAATTTTAAAGAAATTTCGGCTGGGGTTGCTATATTTTTATTTGGTATGGTTATTCTAGAGAGGGGTTTTAAGGCTTTTTCTGGGGGTATGCTGGAAAAAATCCTAAAAAGATCAACGAGTAATTTATTTAAAAGTATATCCTTTGGTTTTGTTAGTACAACCCTAATGCAGTCTAGCTCCCTAGTTTCAGTTTTGACTATCTCATTTTTAGGTGCTGGGTTGATTGAATTAGTTCAAGGAATTGGAATTATTTACGGGGCAAACATCGGTACAACTACGGGTGCTTGGCTCATGGCTGGATTTGGACTAAAAGTTAAAATATCCGCTTATGCTATGCCTATGCTTGTTTTTGGGGTTATTTTGATCTTCCAAAAAAGTAAGACCTTAAATGGACTAGGCTACATTTTAACTGGTCTTGGCTTTTTGTTTTTGGGCATCCACTACATGAAAGATGGTTTTGAAGCCTTTAAAAACACCATAGATCTTTCCAGCTTTGCAGTTCCTGGGTTTAAAGGACTTATCATCTTTATAGGGGTTGGCATCCTAGCAACGGTTGTGATGCAAAGTTCTCATGCAACCATCATACTTGTAATTGCTGCCCTTGCAGCCATGCAAATAACCTATGAAAATGCCATAGCCCTAACCATAGGGGCAAATATAGGAACCACTATAACAGCCATAATCGGCTCTCTTAGCTCAAATATAGACGGAAAAAGATTAGCAGGAGCCCACTTTATCTTCAATATCACAACAGCCATAATAGCTGTGATCTTAATCGGCCCCATCATGACACTTGTAGATAATATAAGTGATATCTTAGGCATAGCTGGTGATAATTTTACCCTAAGACTAGCAGTTTTTGACACCTTTTTTAAGACTATGGGTGTTGTTATCATGATACCTTTTACGGGTAAATTAGTTTGGTTTTTAGAAACCTATATAAAAGTTTTAAAACCAAAAAAAGGCTCATCGCAAATAGAAACTGATACGGTAAAATATCTAAACGATTTAGCCCTAGAACTACCAGATACTGCCTTTGTATCAGTCATAAAAGAGTCAAAACACTTATACGATAATGCCTTTGAGATCATAGCTCACGGACTAAATGTTAAAAAGGAAAATATCGTATCAACCATGGATATAGATGAGGTTGTAGAAGAAAAATACAGAAAAAATATGATAAATATAGATGAATTTTACAAACTAAAAATAAAAAACATTTACAGCCAAATCATAGAATTTTCCACAAGAGCTCAGTTTAATATGCCCCAAGAATACGTCAAACTAGTATATAAGGTAAAACTTGCAAATAGGGATATAGTTGAAGCCATAAAAGATACCAAACACTTGCAAAAAAACCTTAAAAAATATTTAGCAAGCGAAAACAAAACCATAAGAAATGAATATAATAATATAAGAAAAAACTTAGTCGAGCTTTTAAGGGATATCAATACCATAGCCCTAACCCAAGAGGAAGATGTGATCATCTTACTGCTTTCTAAGATAAAAGTACACAAGAAAAAAAATGATATAATAGCAAATGGAACACTAGATAATCTCATAAGACAAAACCTTATAACAAATGAAATGGCAACCTCATTTATGAACGATAGCTCTTATGCAAATCGCATTAGTACCCATCTTATAGCTATGGCTGAGATTTTGTTTGTTTTAAGCAATGAGAAGATTATGAATTTGAGTGAAGATTATATGGAAGATGAAGACGAAAAATAAATCAAAAAGGATAAAAAATGGGATTTAAAAAATTTGTAAATGATGTGGTTGATTTTCTAGATCTAGATAGTTTTAGTGTTAAGGGAAAGAAAAAGTCCGTAAAAAATTTGACAGAAAAATTAGAAAATAGACGAAAGAAGGTAAAAAAAGAGTTAAGAAGGGCTTCTACAAAAAAAGAAAAAAAACGCTTAGGGGAGAGTTTGGAGCTTATAAATGGGCAAATTAAAAAGGGTAGGAAATATCTAAACAAATTAGAGAGCAAAAGCTAAATTAGTTTGCTTTTTTGCATAGCCCTAAAAAATTAGGGCTATCAACAGGCTTTTTTGGCTATTTCTTTGTTCTTTAGGTATTCTTCTATGGCATCCATAACTCTTTTTGAAAAGGCTACGGCTTCAACAACCGTTCTAGGACCCGTTACCACATCTCCAGATGCAAAAACTCCGTCCATTTTTGTTACACCATTTTCACTAGCACTTAAAAATCCCATCTCATTTAAGCCTAGATCTTTATGGTTTTTAACTATGTGATCCCTTGCGGTTTGGCTTATGGCAACTAGGATGCTGTGGGCTTCTTTGAAGTATTCATTTTCATCATCGCTGTTAGTTTTTTTGTATTTTAAACCCTGCCTTGTAAATTCAGTTGGGCTTTTGAAAAGGTCAAATTTTACCCCATCTATCTTTGCGTATTCGATCTCAAGTTTTTGAGCAGACATATCCTCTTCACCCTTTCTATACATGATACTAACCTCATCTGCGCCGTTTCTTATGGCTGTTCTTGCCACGTCCATAGCAACATTTCCAGCCCCTATAACCACAACTTTTTTGCCCAAATTGTAAGCTTTTGGACTTTTAAGGTAATCGATAGCATAGTGAACATTTCCCAAGCTTTCACCCTTTAAGCCTATTTTTTTGGGTCGCCAAACTCCGGTACTTATAAAGATAGCATCAAATCCATCCCTGAACATATCGCACAAATCGATATTTTTACCTATTAAGATATTTTTTCGGATGCAAACCCCAAGTTTTAGCAAGTTTTGCTCAATTTTATCAAGTATGCGTTTATCAAGCCTAAAATCAGGAATCCCATACCTCAAAACCCCACCAATATGTTCTTTTTCCTCATAGATAGTAACTTGATAACCCTTTACCGCCATAAGCAAAGCTAGGGCTATACCAGCAGGACCAGAACCGATAACTGCTATATATTTGCCATTTGATTTAGGAGCTAAAAATTCCTTGTGGTCAAGATAATATGAAGAAATATAATTTTCAATCCCACCCACATTTACGGGGCTATGTTTTTTGTTTAAAATGCAATGCCCCTCGCAATGCTTTTCATGGGGACAAACGAGCGAACAAATGATGGAAAGTGGGTTATTTTGGTAAACCATTTCCCCAGCTTCTTTTATCTTTCCTTCTAAAAACATTTTTATCATGGTCATGATGGGGGTTCCGATGGGACAGCCCTTTTCACACTTTGGCTTCTTACAGCCTAAACAGGTTGATGCGGAAGATATTATATGTTGCATGGCTTACTCAAATAAATCTTTTTTATTTTCTTTAAGGTATTTTATAACTCTAATTATCTCCTTAAAACCCATTTCTCCATCCTCATCTCCATATACAGCGTCTATTGCATCTAAATACGCATCTGCTGCATTTGGAACCTTATCTTCCTTAACTCCCGCAAAATAAAGTGCAGCTCCTAACATATCAGCCACATGAACTGAAAGCTCTTCTATTTCTATTTGAGCTTGGGCTAATTTTTCTTTACAATCTTTCATATTATTATCCTTTCATATTTCTTTTGCTTTTTCATCTAGTATATTTTGTATTTGCCTTATAACTTTTTCATATAAAAAACTATCTTTAAAACTAGGAATTGCTCCCCCACTAGCATTTGGATGTCCGCCACCATTTGCTACCTTTTTTGCGATAGCACTCACATCTGCTTTATTGTTTGAGCGAAAACTAACGGTTTTTCTTGAGGTTACATCCATAAAAAAATCATAATCTTCATTTTTAACCAAAAAATCATTGCCAATAACCGAAACATTGCCTATATTGTAGGTTAAAATTCCTTTGTATGAGAGATATTTTATAGTCATTTTATTTTTATGTTTTTGTAGAAGTTTTACCATATAGGCTGAAACGAGATTGCTTAAAGTATCATCTTTGTCTTCTTTGAAAAAATCTTTTTTTATCCCATGAACTGCATCATCAAGGGCAATATGAGCATTTTCTAGCTTAAAATATTTCTGTGAATTTTCCAAAAGGGAAAATATATACTCGCTATTATCACTAGCAAACATAATGCGATTTATCTCCTTTGCCATAGCAACAAGCCCAAGACCAACCTTGCCAAGTTCAAAATATTCACTTTCACTCAGCCAAATATCCACAGCATTTACAACGTCACTAAAAAGCCTTAAATCTTCATTTTCTCCATACATAGACGCAAAAAAATCATAGCTTATCTTAGTGGCACATCTACTCTCATCCAAAAAATACCAAGGGTATTTCAAAAAGCATTCATGACCACTTTTGTGATGATCTAGAAGTAAAAGTTTTGCCTCACAAGCTGCATTTCTAAGTTTTTTTTCAAAGGATTCGCATTGATCTAGAGTTAGGTTTAGATCAGTTATCAAAATCACATTTTTACTAGCACCTAGCCTCTCCATTTTATCTATGATCTCATTAAATCTTTCGCTTATCTCTTTGCCATAGTTTGAATTGAAAAAATAAATGTTTTTAAAATAACTTTTAGTTATCATTTGACAGGCGTATCCATCTAGATCCGTATGGGATAAATGGAAAAAATTACATTCTTGCATCTAGCTCCTTTTGTAAGATGTGTTAAGTTGGGATAAAATTTTATTCTTCCAATAAATCTTTTAGGGTCATATTATCTAAAAAATCATCAATCTTTGTTTGAAATTTATTAAAAAAGGGCCAAACCTTGCACATGCTAGCCCTATTATTTGGACAATCCCCCTCAGAAGATGCACATTCAAACACCACAGCTGGTTTTTTTTCTGCACACTCTAATATATTTTTAATGCTCATGTTTTCCATCTTTTCAGCTAGTAAAAATCCGCCCTTTGCCCCCTTGAAAGATTTTAAAATGCCCTCCCGTGCTAAACTTTGGAGTATTTTAGCTAAAAAACTTTTTGAAATATCTAGTTGCTTTGACAAGGTATCCACATCTTGGGGTGTTTTTTTCTGGGCTATTAGCATCAGTGATAAAAGTGCGTATTCACTAGCTTTGGTTAGTAACATAATCTCTCTCCGAAAATCTATGAAATAATAAATTAAGATAATTTTAGTATTAATTCTAACATAATTAAGATTAAATGTTACAAAATATGAGAAATTTTATAGGCACAAGATGCATTTGTGCCTATAATAAGGGCTTTTTTCGATAAAATTATTTTTTAAATGGTACCGAAAATTTCAGACCAACATCACTCCATGTTTTCCCAGCATGAAATCCCTTACATTTTTTTGCAAAATCCCCAAAAGATTTACTCAAAGCAAAATCAAGCAAATCAACACTGCCGCTAGCTACTATATTTGTACCATCAACCTTATAAGTAAAGGGAACTTTTTTGCTGATTTTATTCATGGTAATTTCCACTTCCATGTTCCCAGCCTTATCATCGCCCTTTACATCGGTAATTTGCGCAAGTATATTTGAGAAATTTGCATTTTTAAAGATAATTGCAATATTGTCATTTCTCATTTTTAGCTTAGTATCCAAAGATAAAGCATCAATGTCCACCTTCATGCTCTTTAAAAACTCTCCAAAGTCCTCATTTTGCAAAAATTTAAAATCAACCTTTTTAAATGTTCCATCAACTCCTACTTTTTTCGCCATTTTATAGCCCGTAAACGTGATGTCCAACTTCCCAGCAACATCATAGGCAGATGCGAAACTTGCAAACAATAAGCCTGCTAAACTAAGTTTTATGATTTTA
>PDPI01000022.1 GCA_002746565.1 Pseudomonadota bacterium
AGGTTCCTGCCAACTTCGTACTGATTACGGAGTGCCGATTACGGAATGCGGACTTTGTGGTTGTTTCTTTTTTTAAAATCAAAATGTTTTATTGTTGTTGAATGTTTGGTGTGTTTATTTGTGTTTATTATGTATTTTAGATATATGCCTGAGTATTATCATGGTGTTATGAGGGTTGTAGGAGTGGGGTATTTTTGGGAATGATACAAATGTATGAAGTGTATAATTTATGGTCTGCTTGGGAGTATGTAGTAATATGTCCAATTATATTTCCTTAGGTTGCTTTATGTGGTATATTTGGAATTTTATCAGTTGTATTGTAAAAAAGTGAAATTAACTACTTGCATGAAATAAGTTTAATACATGAACACCAAAGGCCAAAGAAAAGATCTCTGGCCTTCAAAAATTACTTTAAAAGTTCGTTGAACTTTGCAAGCCACTTTGGATGCGCGGGCCAAGCGGCGGCTGTTACAAGATTTTTATCCACATGGGCATCTTCAAATCCTACATCAATCCAAGTTCCACCTTTTAGATTTAGATCGGGAGAGCAAGCAGGATAGCAAGAGCAGGTTCTATCTCGTACCACGTCTGCTGCAACTAAAACTTGAATGCCATGGCAAATGGAAGCTATGGGTTTGTTTTTATTGTTGAAATTTCTAACTATTTCCAATACCCTTGGATTTAATCTTATGTATTCAGGTGCTCTGCCACCAGGTATAAGAAGTGCATCATAGTTTGATTCATCAATATCATCAAATGTTGCGTTTAATGTAAAATTATGACCAGGTTTTTCAGTGTGGGTTTGATCACCTTCAAAGTCATGGATAGCCGTTTTGATTTGTTCGCCAGCTTTTTTATCTGGACAAACCACATCCACCTTGTGTCCTAGCATCAATAAGGCCTGAAAGGGAACCATCAACTCATAGTCCTCAACAAAATCTCCCGCTAAAATCAAAATTTTTTTTGACATAATAAGCTCCTTAAAGTTTTATGACCTCCATTGTAACACAATTAATCTAAATAAGTCAAAAAATATTTTTTAACCATACTTTATACAAAAACCTTGTAAAATACCCCATTTAATTTGTAGGAACATCATGAAATATTTTTATAGCTCCATAGTTATTTCGCTTATTGGGATTGGGATTTCTTTTTATTTAGGGGGTTGGGCGGCGGTTTATATTTGTTCGCTTTTGGCTATTTTGGAGATAAGTTTATCCTTTGATAATGCGGTGGTTAATGCTAAGGTTTTAAATACCATGGAGCCCATTTGGCAAAAAAGGTTTATCACTTTTGGTATTCCTATCGCTGTTTTTGGGATGAGATTTGTTTTTCCTGTACTTATTGTTGCCCTTGCAACTGGTCTTGGGATGGGGGAGACTTTTTTGCTTGCCCTAAATGAGCCAGAGCATTATAAGGAGGTGCTTGAGGGTAGTAAAGATGTGATTTATGCCTTTGGTGGGTCTTTTTTGTTGATGGTTTTTTTGGATTTTTTGTTTGAAGAAAAGGAGAATTTTTGGATAAGGATTTTTGAAGATAATTCCCTGGTAAAAAGCTTTTCCCTTGTTAGGTTTAATAGCTTAGTTGTGGGAATTTTGGCTTCTTTGATAATCTTTTTGCTAACTGGCAGCACTAAGATTTTATTTTCTTGTGTTCTTGCTATTATATTACATGTTGGTATCTCATCTTTGGATAGTTTTTTTAGTACAGAAACCACTAAAAATGGACTTATGGGTTTTTTATACCTAGAAGTTCTAGATGCTTCTTTTTCCTTTGATGGGGTTATAGGGGCATTTGCCCTTAGTAGCAATATTTTCATAATTATGATAGGACTTGGAATTGGGGCATTTTTTGTAAGGAGTATAACCCTTTATCTAGTTCACAAAAAAACTCTAAAGCAGTTTGTATTTTTAGAACACGGGGCTCATTATGCTATTTTGATGCTCTCAATCATCATGCTTTGTGAGTTGTTTTTTGAGATCAGCGAGGTTGTTACGGGGACTATTGGGGTTTTATTTATTCTTGCAAGTTTATATAGTTCATTTAAATTCAATAGAAAAAATCTTTGATTTTAGAACTTATAAAAGGCTTTTTTGGTAAAATCCCACACTAGATCATAATAGGAGATTTTTTTGGCTACCGATAAAACACTTTTTTATTTGAGTGCTATTTTGATAAGCATAGGCATAATTTTTTCATTGTCCTTATCTGTTTTTACGGTGCTTTACTATGGTTTTGATGAGTACCATTTTTTTATAAGACAACTTTCAATAGGACTGCTTTCCATACTTCTTATGTGGTTAATTTCCCTATTAAATCCAGATAAAGCCATGCCAACTATTGGTTTTTTGATATTTTTTTTATTTCTTATTGCCATGGGAGGCATGCATTATCTTCCCTCATCCATGATAACCGAGTCAGGTGGGGCTAGAAGGTGGATAAGGCTTCCTGGATTTTCCCTAGCACCTGTGGAATTTTTTAAGATAGGTTTTGTTTATTTTTTGGCTTGGAGTTTTAATAGAAAATTAGACGATAGTAAAAAAACTCTAACTGATGAACTCAAGCTTTTACTTCCCTACATTGGTGTTTTTATTTTGGTGGTTTACTTGGTAGCTGTAATGCAAAACGATTTAGGACAAGTTGTTGTGTTAGCCCTAACCTTGGCTGTTATGGCTTTTTGTGCAGGAACTAGTTTTAGGTTTTTTGCCTTGGGTATTTTTGGAACCATTGTTGTCGGAGTTATCGTAATTATAAGATCTGAAAATAGGATTTTGCGTATCAAAACCTGGTGGGCTGGGGTCCAAGATATGGTTTTAGATTTTTTCCCTAAAAGTGTTGGCGATGCTTTAAGGGTAAATGATGTGTCCGAACCAGATCAGATGATAAACTCCCTAAGTGCCATAAAGCATGGGGGATTTTTTGGTGAGGGTTTAGGGCAGGGGAGTTTTAAGCTGGGCTTTTTAAGCGATATTCATACGGATTTTGTTCTCTCAGGTATCAGCGAGGAAGTTGGTGCCATTGGGGTTGCGGTTTTAACTTTTTTGATTTGGCTTGTTATTTATAGGATTTTCAGGATAGCAGGGCGAAGTACAAATAATGTATATTATCTATTTAGCCTAGGCATAGGGCTTTTGATATCCTTTTCTTTCCTTATGAATGCTTATGGGATTACCTCCTTAACTCCCATAAAAGGAATTGCCGTGCCATTTTTAAGTTACGGGGGAAGTTCCCTTTTATCCCTTTGTATTGGCATCGGTATGGTTTTAATGGTAAGTAAGAGGCTAAAGCATTAATGTTGCTTATAACGGGAGGAGGAACGGGAGGTCACCTTAGCATAGTAAAAGCTTTGTGTGAAGAGTGCAATAAAAACGGCTTAAAACCCATTTATATAGGTTCAAATAATGGTCAAGATAGAAAGTGGTTTGAAGATCATGATGGCTTTTTAGATGCGTATTTTTTGGATAGTAGTGGGGTTGTAAATAAAAGTGGATTTAATAAGATCTTATCGCTTATAAATATATTTAAACAATCTTTTCTATGTTGGAAGATTTTTAGAAAACATGGCATAAAAAATGTAATTTCTGTTGGTGGATATTCCGCAGCTCCTGCCTCTTTAGCGGCAATATTTTTAAGAAAAGATTTTTTTATACACGAACAAAATGCAGTTTTGGGAAGGTTAAATAAGCTTTTAAAACCCTTTGCAAAAGAGCTTTTTAGCTCCTTTGAAAATGCCACTTTTCATACATCTTATCCCATATCTCAAGCCTTTTTCGAAACCCAAAGAATAAGGAAAGATATAAAAACCATCATATTTTTAGGGGGAAGTCAGGGGGCTAGCTTTATAAATGTTTTAGCAAAAGAAATGGCACAAGGATTAAAGGAAAGAAATATCAACATTATCCACCAATGCGGTAAAAATGATTTTGAAAGTTTGGATTTGTTTTATAAAAAGCATGGTATAAAGGTGGATTTGTTTGAATTTGATAAGAATTTGCATGTAAAAATGCAAAGGGCGGATTTTGCTATTTCTAGGGCTGGGGCTAGCAGTTTGTGGGAGATAGTAGCAAACGCACTTCCTGCTTTTTTTATACCCTTTCCCTATGCTGCTGCAGATCATCAATACTTCAATGCAAAATTTCTTTTGGATAAAAAACTTGCTTTTTTATGTAGGCAAGATAGGGTAAAAAAAGAAGATATTTTTAAGCTTTTAGATCAGTTAGATAATCTAAAAGAAATTTCATCCAAACTTGCTCTTTGGTCCCAAAAAAACGGCGCAGAGCAAATAATAAAGGAAGTCGGTGCTACAATATAACAATAATCTTTTTTCCATTTTAAAAAGACCATTTATTGGAGAAATCATTGGCTTTTTTTCTATTTTTTTAACCTTGGGTGCTGTGGCTGGGACTATGGATTATTTTGGTTTAAGGGGTGAAGAGAAGAGGGTTTTATTTAAGACATTTTTATACGTAAGCTTATTTTATGTTTTTGTTAGTTTTGCTTATAGGGCATTAATTTTTATAAAGAAATATAATAACAAATCTTGAAATTTAACTTATAATTTAGATCTAAAAGCAATGGCGCGCCCGAAGAGATTCGAACTCCTGACCGCAGGTACCGCAAACCTGTGCTCTATCCAGCTGAGCTACGGGCGCCTAGTAAATTGGGAAACGCAATTGTATCTAAGCTATCCTTAAAATTGTGTAAAAATTCGACAATTTGAGCTTTGAATTTGAAAACTTAAACAAGTTTAAAGAAATTTTTTTGTATTATTGCACTCTTTTGATTGCTAAAAAAAGTTAGGATAATTATAAATTTTTGGAGGATGTATGTTTGGTGTTTTGAGTGATTCTTTTAAGTCGGCTGTAAATAAGATTCGTTTTGCAGATGATGAAAAAGCCCTAAAAAAAGCCATAGACACACTCAAAAAATCCCTCCTTAAAGCGGACGTTCATCATAAGGTGGTTAAAAATCTACTCAAAGCAGTGGAAATAGAAGTAAAAGCTAAGGGTGTTGGGCAGGATGTATTTTTAAGATCCATTAGGGAAAATTTAAGCAAAATCCTAACAGCTCCAGGAAATCAAGGCTTTGTGTATGCCCAAAAACCACCAACCATTATTCTAATGAGCGGTTTACAAGGTTCTGGTAAAACAACCACGACCGTTAAGCTTTCAAACTATCTAAAACTTCGCAAAAAACGTGCTCTAATAGCTGCTTGTGATTTGCAAAGATTGGCCGCAGTTGAGCAGTTAAAACAACTTTGTGAGCAACATGAGCTTGATTTGTATTACGAAGAGGATAAAAGTCCAGCTCAAGTTGCAAAAAATGCCCTTAAAAAGGCAAAAGATGGTCTTTATGATGTACTTTTGGTCGATACTGCTGGGCGACTTGCTATCGATGAAGAACTCATGGGTGAAATAGTTAATATAAGGGATATTTTAAATCCCGATGAGATTTTTTATGTGGCCGATTCCATGACAGGACAAGATGCCGTAAGAAGTGCATCTACTTTTAAGGAAAAACTTGGAATTTCTGGTGTCATTTTGAGTAAATATGATGGCGATAGTAAGGGTGGGGTAGCCCTTGGAATTGCTAGTTTAGTGGGTGTTCCCCTGCGTTTTATAGGCATAGGGGAAAAGATAGCTGATATTGAGAGTTTTATCCCTGAGCGTATAGTTGGCAGGATTATGGGCGATGGGGATTTGATGACTTTGGCTGAAAAAACCAGTGCTGTTATCGATGAAAAAGAAGCCAAAAAAATCACTAGAAAAATCAAAAAGGGAGAATTTAACTTCAATGACTTTTTAGAGCAGCTAGAAAGCATGAAAAAATTAGGAAGCATGCAGTCATTAGTTGGCATGATACCTGGGCTTTCAAGTATGGCAGGGCAGTTAAAGGATGTGGATTTGGAAAATTCAGATCAGATGAAAAATATTAAAGCTATGATAGGCTCTATGACCAAGAAAGAGCGTGAGATGCCAAGTTTGCTAAATAATAGCAGAAAAAGAAGAATTGCCCAAGGTGCGGGACTTAGCCAAATGGAAGTAAATCGCTTTTTAAAGCAGTTTAAATCCACTGCAAAAATGGCAAAAAGGTTTTCATCTAAAAGTGGCATGAAAGACTTGCAGTCCATGCTAGGACAGGCAAATATGGGTTCATTTCCCAGATAACAAGCCTTACATGTAGATATAAAAAGTATTTACATGTAAGCCTTGAGGGGCGAAATTATTTTTAGGAGAAATTTTAATGGCTACAGTTGTAAGACTAACTAGAATGGGTCGTAAGAAGAAGCCTTTTTATCGCATTGTTGTAACAGATAGTAGAAAAAGACGTGATAGTGGCTGGATAGAATCAATCGGATATTATAATCCTTTAAAAGAGCCTGAGGTTGTCAAATTTGATGAGGAAAGACTTGCTTATTGGAAGGGTGTTGGCGCTAAGGTTAGCAAGAGAGTTGATAGAATTACGAGCAAATAAATGGTCCATAATTTTTTAGAAACCTTTGCCAAACTTATAGTGGATAACCCAGATAATGTAAAAGTTGATAGGGTTGATGTGGATGATGCTTTTAGTGAGATTATCATCCATGCCGATAAGGGTGATACGGGTAAGCTTATCGGTAAAAATGGTAAGATGATTAATTCTATAAAAACTATTATTTCAGGTTGCAAGGCAAAAGACGGAAAATCCTATCGAATCACAGTCAAGGCTAATGAATAAGGACTTTTTAGAAATTGCCAAGATTGGCAAAACCGTTGGCTTGCGGGGGGACTTGAAATTACACTTTCTATGCGATTTTCCAGAGCAGTTTAAAAAAGGTGCCATCTTTGGTACCAAAAAAATGGGCGATCTAGAAATTACACATTTTGATAAAAATCGCTCACTCATTCGCTTCAAAGACTACGATAATCCTCAAATAGCACAAAAGTTAGTAAATACCATACTTCTAACAAGCATAGAAAAAACCAGACAAAATTGCCCACTAAAAGATGGTGAATTTTTTTGGTTTGACATCATAGGTTTAGAAGTAAAAGAAGATGGGATGGTGCTAGGTTTGGTGGATGAGATTAGCAGGATAGCAAATCAAGATTATTTACATATAAAAACCCATGAAGAATTGGTTAAAAAAGGTTTTAGTAAGAGCTTTCTTATCCCCTATGTGGATAGATTTATCGTAAAAACTGATATTGGGGCTAGGTGTGTGTTTGTTAAAGATGGACTTAGTATTTTGGAAAGTTCATAGGGCATGAAATTTACCTTTGTAACCTTATTTCCCGAGCTTATAAGGGGTTATTTTAGATCTAGCATCTTAAATAGAGCCTTGGAATCAAAACTCATAGAGATAGATTTTTACAATCCAAGGGATTTTACTACAAATAAGCATTTAAAAGTTGATGATTATATGGTTGGCGGCGGAGCTGGACTTTTGATGAATATTCAGCCCTTAAACGACACTTTAAAAGCCATAAAAGACAAGGATGAGCATGCTTATTTTATCTTTCTAACCCCTTCGGCAAAAAGTTTTATACAAAGCGACGCAAAACGACTTACTTATAAGAAAAATCTAGTTTTTGTTTGTGGAAGATATGAGGGCTTTGATGAGAGGGTTGTAGAAAAGTGGGCCGATGAGGTTTTAAGCATAGGGGATTTTGTTTTAACGGGTGGTGAACTTCCTGCTCTTAGTATGTGCGATGCCATAAGCCGTCATATAAAGGGTGTTTTGGGCAATGAAAATTCTTTAGATGAAGAAAGCTTTGAAGATGGTTTGCTGGAGGCCCCCGCTTTTTCTAAGCCCAATGTTTTTGAAGAAAATAGCGTACCTTTAGAATTTTTAAAGGGAAATCATGGTAAAATTACCGCCTTAAAAAATGAGATGGCAGAACACAAAACCAAATTTTTTAGACCAGATTTGTATAAAAAGAGTGTGAAAAGGAAAAAGTATGAGAAATAAGTATATCGAAGCTTATGAGATGGCTCAAGTTGAAAAGAAAAAAGTACCTGATTTTAGGGGTGGAGATACCCTAAGAGTTGCGGTTATGATTAAAGAAGGCGATAAGCAAAGAATTCAAAATTTTGAGGGTGTTTGTATAGCTAGACGAGGAAGTGGCACGGGTGAAAGTTTCATCGTTAGAAAAATAGGTGCCAATGGAATCGGCGTTGAGAGAATTTTCCCAATTTATAGTGATAGTATCGAAGAGATAAAAGTGCTTCGCCGTGGACGTGTTAGACGCTCAAAACTATTTTACCTAAGAGAGCGTAGAGGTAAATCTGCACGTATTAGAGAACTTAAAAAATAAATCTTCTAGTTTACATGTAAACTCTTACATGTAAACTTTTTTTATCAAAAATTAAATCTTCAAACTAAAATTATCTAGCATTTATCAACATTAGCTTTTGTTTTTAGATCTAGATCTTCAAGTTCAAATAAACTTTTACTTTTCTACACCATCGCAAAGATCTTATGCATTTTTTCTTCTTTTTAACTCGAAATATATTATCATTATAGTATCATATCCTATCAAAATTTTGGAGAAAAAATGAAAGCATCTGATCTATTTGTAAAAGCCCTAGAAAACGAGGGTGTTGAATATATTTTTGGAATACCTGGGGAAGAGAATTTAGATTTTTTAGAATCTTTACGAAAATCAAAGATAAAGCTCATCCTAACTCGCCATGAGCAAGGAGCTGGATTTATGGCAGCAACCTATGGGCGACTTACGGGTAAGGTTGGGGTTTGTTTGGCAACTTTGGGGCCTGGGGCTACAAATCTTGTAACTTCAGCTGCTTACGCTCAACTTGGTGGTATGCCAATGCTCATGATAACAGGACAAAAACCCATCAAAAAATCAAAACAAGGCAGATTTCAGATAATTGATGTGGTAAACATGATGCGACCAGTTACCAAATATGCCAAACAAGTGGCAAATGGTAACAATATCCCATCAATGGTAAGAGAAGCCTTCAAAATAGCCACCATGCAACGTCCTGGAGCGACACATATAGAATTGCCCGAAGACATAGCGGCTGAAGATGTGGATTTTAACCTTTATGCGGTTAGGGATTTTGAATATCCTAGGGCTAGAAAAAGTGCCTTACATGAGGCGGTTAATATCATAGAAAAGTCTAAACGACCTTTGCTACTAATCGGTGCAGGGGCAAATAACTCACAAATAAGTGAAATTTTAACCGAATTTGTAAACGAAACTGGCATTCCATTTTTTACAACCCAGATGGGCAAGGGTGTTGTAAATGAAAACCATAAACTTTGCCTAAGAACAGCGGCCTTATCGGATAAGGATTTTGTCCATTGTGCCATTGATAGGGCGGATTTGATCATAAATGTTGGCTATAACGCCACCGAAAAACCGCCATTTTTTATGGAAAACCATCCAGATGCGAAAAAGGTTATACATATAAATTTCTTCCCCTCAGAAGTGGATGATACATACTTTCCCCATCTAGATGTGGTCGGGGATATAAGGCTTAGTATGCAAACCCTAACAAATGCCATAACTCCCCAAGAGCATTGGGATTTTGCATATTTTAAACGCATGGCAAAGGAGATAAGCACCCATTTAAATAAATACTTTGACGATAAAAGATTTCCCATCCTGCCCCAAAGGGCAGTTAGACTTATACGATCAGCCCTTGATGAGGATGATATTTTAACCCTAGATAACGGCGTTTATAAGATCTGGTTTGCTAGAAATTATAGATGTCACAAGCCAAATACCTTACTTTTAGATAATGCCCTAGCAACTATGGGCGCAGGACTTCCCTCGGCCATAGCAGCAAAGATGGTGCATCCAGATAAAAAGGTTGTAACCGTTTGTGGAGATGGGGGATTTATGATGAATTCCCAAGAGCTTGAAACTGCAAAAAGATTAAATCTTGATCTGGTTGTAATCATCCTAAATGATAATGCCTATGGGATGATAAAATGGAAGCAAGAGGGCATGGGCTTTGAAAATTTCGGGCTTGATTATGAAAATCCTGATTTTGTCAAATACGCTCAAAGTTACGGAGCCAAGGGTTATAGGCCCCAAAGTTGCGAGGAATTTGAGAGTATTTTAAATGAATGCGTTAATAAAAAAGGTATCCATCTAATAGATCTAGCAGTGGATTATTCGCTAAATCACGCTATTTTAAATGAATTATTGGCAAAAAAGACTTGCCTGATATAAAAAGGAGTAAAATAAAATGAAAAAATTACAAGTAAAATCCCCATTTGATCAAAGCATAGTGGGAGAGGTTGAAATCTCATCAAAAGAACAGGTCCAAAGTGCCATTGATGAGGCCTATGGGATATTTGTGGATTTTAAAAAAAGACTTCCAAAGTATGAGATTGCAAAAATACTAAGCAAAACTGCCAAACTTATAAGCGAACAAAAAGAAGAGCTAACCATCCTTTGTGCAAGTGAGGGCGGAAAACCTTATATGGATAGTAAGGTTGAGATTGAAAGGGCGATAAATGGTATCGAGTTTGCCCTTTCTTACTTAGGTGCCCTAGAGGGCAAAGAAATCGCCATGGGGCACACCCTAAGTTCAGCCAATCGAATGGCTTATACTTTTAAAGAGCCCATAGGCGTAGTTGCGGCTATTTCAGCCTTTAACCATCCTTTTAATCTAGCAGTTCATCAAGTTATCCCAGCCATTGCAGTGGGTTGTCCTGTGATCATAAAGCCAGCTAGTTCCACCCCTCTAAGCGCTTTTAAACTGATTGAGATTTTAGAAAGCGCTGGGCTTCCAAAGGGATACGCAAGGGCTATTATGTGTGATAGGGAAAGTGCAGAACTTTTAGCCACAAGCGAAAAAACGGCATTTTTAACTTTCATAGGCTCAAATGATGTTGGCTGGAGCTTAAATAAAAAAGCAAGTGATGGCACGAGAGTTGCACTCGAACACGGCGGAGTTGCTCCTGTTATAGTAGAAAAAGATGCGGATTTTGATGAGCTTTTGCCTGCACTTTTAAAGGGTGGTTTTTATCATGCAGGGCAAGTTTGCGTTTCTGTTCAAAGGGTTTATGTTCAAGAGGATATAGCCAGAGAAGTTGGACAAAAACTAGCTGATATGGCAAAAAAACTCAAGGTTGGAAATCAGCTAGATCGCGAAACAGAAGTTGGCCCACTCATCAGCCACAAAGACGTGGATAGGGTTAATGAATGGGTAAAAGACGCCCAAGAAAAAGGCGGACAAATCCTCTGCGGAGGTAATAAAATCTCAAATTCCCTATACGAGCCAACCGTTATCTTTGATACTAGCGATGAGGCGATAGTTAGCAAAAAAGAAGTTTTTGGACCAGTTGTTTGTGTGTATCCGTATAAAAACATCGACGAAGCAATCGCAAGGTCAAATAGCCTAAGCGTAAGTTTTCAAGGGGCAGTCTTTACAAAAAACATCGATAAAGCCCTAAAAGTAGTTAAGCAAATGAACGCAACTGCCGTCATGGTAAATGACCACACAGCCTTTAGAGTAGATTGGATGCCCTTTGGTGGCGCTAAAACTTCAGGCCTTGGACTCGGTGGCATAAACTACTCCATGGATGAAATGTGCAATGAAAAATTGATGGTGATAAAATCGCCGTCTATTTAGTTCAGGTTAGCCTGCGAGAGAGTTTGTGGGCTAATTAATTGTTTAGGTCATTTATATTCACTCTCACTGGTTTTTCGTTACTCTTCAGGACTTCTTCAACCTCTTTGGATAGATGATAATCGTCTATAATTTCCATCATTTTTTCATACAAGGGGCTTGGAACTAGGTAAGCACTTGGTATATTGTGGTTTAAAATGGCTATGGCTTCATTTCCTGCCTTATTTAAGAGGCTTGTGGGAGATTTTTTAAGTTCAGTTATGGATGCTGAATGATTTGCCAAAATATTTTGCATAAATAGTCCTTTATTTAGTATGATATATTATATCAAATAAAGTCTTTTTTTGTCAATTTGTTTTTATAATATTTTTTTGTTTATAACTAAGGCTTAAAAGGGTACAATTTTACAAAGGAAATAAAATGTCGCAAAGATTGATACGTTTAATTGAGGTTCCATCTGAATTAGCTGGGGCAAAGATAGGTGCTAGTGGGGGTATTGAGGCTTTGAAAGTTACTTGCGATGAGAGTAGTTGCGAGTATTTTAAAAAATATCCGACCATAAGAATCAAGGATGAAAATCACGCCCTAAAAAATCCAAGTCCTTATAAACATGCCAAATATATAGATCATTTGGAGTTGGTTTTAGAAAGACTTGCCTCATCGGTGCAGGTTTTGAGAAAGGAAAACTTTTTTCCTATCGTCATGGCGGGTGATCATTCAACTGCGGCTGGGACTATGGCTGGGTTATTGAATGCCCATGAGGGTGAGCGAATAGGTGTTGTTTGGATAGATGCTCATGCGGATATGCATACTCCCTATACAACCCCATCTGGAAATATGCACGGAATGCCCCTAGCCATAGCTTTAGGGGAAGACAATCTTACATGCAAAATAAATGATCTAAGCAAGAAGGAAAAGTTTTATTGGGAGAGGCTAAAATCTTTGAGCCAAACCCATATAAGACCTCAAGATATAGTTTATTGTGCCATTAGGGATTGCGAGGAGGCGGAGATTGATTTTTTGAAGCAAAATGGTATAAAAAATTATTCTACTGAGCAAATAACCTATGAGGGCGTTATAAATGTGGCAAAATCCATCATGGAAGATTTGAGTGAATGTGATCATATATATATCTCCTTTGATGTGGATAGTATCGACCCTTTGTATATGCCTGGTACTGGAACCCCTGTGGATATGGGGCTTAGTTTTGAGCAGGCTTTGTGTTTAAATTTGGAGCTTATCAAAAATAAAAAGGTATGTTGTTGGGAGATGGCTGAGATAAATCCGAGCCTAGATAAGCAAAATATTTCAGGTAGGTATTCTTTTGAGATTTTAGATAAGGTTACTAGTGCCCTTATAGAGCATTATTAGTTCACAAAAAAATCACTTTTATATTTTAAAATTCTTTTAGTAATTTTGGAGAAAGGAGTTTGACATGAAGCTTAGATTTGTAACTATACTTTTTTTGGTTTTTGGCGTTTTAGGTTGTGCAAGGAACTTTTCGACCCAGATCGAAGATGTTGGAACAAGGTATGTTAGGGTTGATAGACATGTTGAGATCTATGATGATGTTTATGACGATATTCCCTATGATGATTGTTACAATAAAAGAGTAAGTATTGCTGATGAGGTCCACACTTCAGATCCAGGAGCTGTTATAGTAGGAAGCGTCCTTGGTGGCATACTAGGACATCGTTTAGGTAGAAAAAGCCACAGTCGCTTTGACAGAAGGGCATCCGTTGTTGGAGGTGCAGTTGTGGGTGGCATCTTGGGCAATGCCATATCCTCAAAACACACAAGGGTAAATGATGGCTACTATGAAACAAGACGCATTTGTAAGACGAGGTATGCAAAAAGAAAAAGAAGAATTTTAGTTGGTTATGACAATATAGGTTACTATAATGGACACGAAATAGTCAAATTTTCCAAAAGAATGCTAAGGGAAATTCCCGTTAGATTAAGCATACAATACTAATATACATGTAAGGGTTTCCCCCTTACATGTAATTTTATTCGTCTCCCGCACAAATAGCCGTAAATACAACATCGGTTGAGCTATTTAGTGCAGTTTCCAAGGAGTCTTGAACAACTCCTATTATAAAACCAATAGCCACAACCTGCATGGCGATGTCATTATTGATGCCAAAAAGTGAGCAAGCAAGGGGAATCAAAAGCAAACTTCCTCCAGCAACCCCACTAGCTCCGCAAGCAGCTAGGGCTGATACTACGCTAAGCAAAAGTGCCGTTGGGATATCCACAGAAATTCCTAGGGTATGAACAGCAGCTAGAGTTAAAACTGTTATGGTAACAGCAGCTCCTGCCATATTTATAGTTGCCCCTAGGGGTATTGAGATAGAATAGGTATCTTCGTGCAGTTTTAATTTTTCGCAAAGGGCTAGGTTTACAGGAACATTTGCAGCCGAACTTCTTGTAAAAAATGCCGTAATTCCACTTTCCTTAACGCATGTAAATATAAGAGGATATGGGTTTTTCCTAGTTTTTACAAAAACAATGATCGGATTTACTACAAAACCCACAAAAAGCATAGCTCCAATTAGCACTAAAAGCAGTTTTCCATATCCCATCAAGGCAGTAAAGCCAGTTTTGGCAAAGGTATCCGTAACTAATCCAAATATCCCAAAAGGAGCAAGACGGATGATAAAGCGAACTATCTTCGTAACACCTAGGGAAACATCTTTAAATACCGCCTTTGTATCTTCGCTACTATAATGCATGGCAAAGCCGATTGCTATTGCCCACACTAAAATACCTATAAAATTACCCTTTGCTAGGGCATTTACAGGGTTATCAACCATATTAAAAAGTACACCTTTAAGAACTGAAATGACACTAGTTGGAGGTGTTAGGGAGGTTGCGGCTGCTTCTGGCAAAACCAATTCTACGGGAAATAAAAAACTAGCAACAACAGCTATTAGAGCTGCTGAGAATGTGCCTATTAGATAAAGTACTACGATGGGCTTCATTTTTGTGCTATTTCCTATGGTCTTTGTGGCTATTGCCGTGGCAACCAAAACAAAAACCAAGATAGGAGCAACAGCTTTCAAAGCTCCCACAAACAAAGCACCAAGTATAGAGATAGCCGGTGCAATCGACGGAATCAGCGATGCGACTAAGACACCTGCTATAATGCCTATAATGATCTGAAACACCAGATTCCCATTCATGTACTTAACCCACAAGGAAGGTTTATTTTCCATTATCTATCCTTTAAAGTAAATCTTAAAATATTTAAATTGATAATAAACACTATCAATCCTATTTATTTTAACTCGGCGGTTATTTTAGCAAAAATTAACTTAGATATTTTTTTGTTTTTAAATTTTTCAAGTTTAGATCTAGAAGATATTTACTCTATTTTCTGTGCTAAGAGTTTCGTCAATCCGATTGATCTTAGGCGACAAATCTATAAGCTTTTGAGTAAACCCCTTTCTAGTCAAACTTTTTTGTTTAATAGTTCTTGTCAATCTTTCATGGATTTTTACAAATTTTTACCCTTTGAAAAATAATATTAGTATTAAACAATAATAAAATATACTTAAATGATGACTTATGGTTTTTACAGTATAATTAGACAAATAATTTAAAGGAGCTTATAGTGAATTGCTACAATGTGATTATTTTTAAACTGACTAAAAGTAAGGAAATGGGGTATAAAAATCGAGAAGAATGGGTAGAAAAATATTTTAAAAATAATTTGTCCAGTAGAGATAAAAATTTTTTTTGTATTGGCAAGAAATTAAATCAAAATAGATTTAACATGTGTAAAATCGCATATTTTTTATTTGAAGGAGAACTTATAGGTCAAGCTAAGTTTACTGGAGAAATACATTTAAACTATAAAAAAGTAGAAAGAAAATATAAAAATGGCTACGAAATAAAAGATGTGACGATATTTGAACATCCTATATCCATAAATCTAGAGGATATAGGCAAATCAAATAATATGAGATCATCTTTTATTTATGTAGAACGACCTGTTGACAAAAGGTTTGTTAAAAACTTGGTTGATAAAGAAATTAATGATATTATGGATTTTTAGTGATTAAAAGTTTCAAAAAGGATTTAAAAAATGGGTTTAGATTGCTCTGATGGAGGTGGAGAAATAAATTTTAAACAAGAGTTGGGAACTGATTTTGATACACATGTATCTAATGAGGATATGCCCATATTTAAGAAAATGAAATTTATTGATAAGTATTCGCAATATGGATATCTGTCAACAAAAAATATATATTTCACAAAAGCAAGTAGTGCACGGAAAATAAAATATAATGAAGTTTTACATCGAAATATAGTCATTCCAACTACTGGAGAGAATAATCAAGGTTATTATAGGATTTATTATTGGTATGATACAGATGCTTATAAATTTTTAACTTTGAATTTGGGTGATGGGGGCGGAAGGTTAGGAACTTTGGAGGTTGTTGGAGACTTTAAACCAGTAGAAAATAATTTATTAAATGTTCAGTATAGCTCTATAAACGGAAAAGCATTTTTTGCAAATGCAAAAGAAGAGCTTTATGAATTTGAAAGTATTCAGCCAGATATGGCTATTGAAAGAAATTATATAGATATTGAGCATTTTATAGATATAAAAGAGGTAATTCCAACGGGTGATCAAGCTAGAGCCATATATGAAAAAGGAAATTATATAATAGATGGCTCTGCTGGTGTTGGCAAATCCACAACTGCTGTTCAAAAAATCAAAATTTTAACACATCAGCAAAAAATCAGAGAAGAAGATATTGTTATATTGGTAAAAGATATTCAAACATTAGAAATATTTAGAAATTTACTAAAATCTATAAATGTAAACAATGTTAATATATTAAATTATTATGATTTTGAACGAAAAATTGCAGTAGGTAGCAATTTGCCAAACTATAAAATATTAATTCAAAGTCAAAAAAGAGCTAATGAGATTTACAGTTTTTTTATGGAATTTCTACAAAGATATTTTCCAAGTAGTATTCTTGTTGACTCAAAAGAATACATTAGGAAAGAAAAAAGTTTATTTGAATTAATTCAACATGATGAAAAAGTACTTAATGTGTTATATGAAGTTAAAAATTTATGGGCTTACTTAAAAGATGAAAAATATAAATTAGAAAAGGCTAAAAAAGATATAGTATCTCAATATGATAAACTTATGGAAGATAAAAGATATTTTTTGTTAAACAAGCAAAAAAATGAAAAACTAAGAAATTATTTGCTAGATAATTTTGCATTATTTAGAGAAGATAAAATTCTTGACATCATAATAGATAAATTGGATTTTAAAATAATACAAGAATATGTGTTTAAATCATTGGAAGATACAATAAATAAAAGCAAAAAACGGTACATACAAAATGCAATATCAAAAATTGAAAATGATGACACTCTAAATTTTGCAAACAAAAGTATGCTTGAAAATTTTACAATTCAATGTAGTCAAAATCAAAAAAAGGATATTGGTAAGATAGAGCAAAAATACAATATTAAACAAATTAGAGAAAATTTGGAAAATTCATTAAATAATGCTAAGCAAATTTTATTTTCATTGCAATGTTTGGAAAAAATTCCAGATATCAATAAGATGGTTTTGCGATATTTAAATAAGTTAGAAAATAATAATAAATTAACTGAGTATCACACCATCATTATAGATGAGGCACAAGATTTTACTAAAGAAAGCATTGAATTAATTAGGCTTTATGCAAAAAATTTAGTACTTACGGGTGACGAATTGCAATCTTTAAATTCATTTGGATTAAAAAAATGGACTAACCTTATGAGTATAAATAGCTATAAAGAAGATGGTAGACTAAAGGTATTCAGTTTAAAATATAATTTCAGACAAACCTATGAGCTTGCCAGCTTTACTTATAATTATAGACAGCTAGAACTAGGAAGAGCAATTAGTGATATACAAGGGGAATATTACGAAAATCAAAAAAATTTTAACAAACCATATATGAGGCGTATATTAAATGGTGAAGATTTTATTAAGCTAGTAAGTGAAAAAGTTTTATATATTAGTAGCAATTTTATTCAAAAATTTCCTTTGGTTATATTTTATGAAAATAGTAATATTTGTGAGTATTATAAGGCTTTATTTAAAACAGCTACAATTACTTATGGACTGGATGATATGCATCAAAACCAAAGCGTAGATGTTTTGTTGATTTCATGTCATGAAATTTCTGGAAGAGAGTTTCCGGTAGTTATTGCACCTTTGTTGGATAATTTTAATAGCAACTTAGTATATCTTATGATAACTAGGGCAAGATATGATTTGACACTTATTTTACACGATGAGGTCAAAAAACACAAACATATTGAAAGATTGATTAGCGAGAATATTTTAGGTAGCAAATGATAGTATTTTAAAAAGTTACAATATAGAAAAACAATAGGAGCACACCATAAAATACCAACCAAAAACAAAAGAAGAGCTTAGGGTTTTAGTTAGAGACAATAGTATTGGTTTAGGCGAAATAGATACTTCAAATATAATTGATATGTCAGATTTGTTTTATGAAACAGATATAAATTACAAGGATAGAACAAACTTTGATGATATTGAAAAATAGGATTTTTAAATGTTACAAATATGCAAAATATGTCTCGCTCAAATGAAAATTTCAATCATGATGTTAGCCATTGGAACATCTCAAAAGTAGAAGATATGAAGCCATGTTTAGGCGGTGCAAAAAATTTGATCAAGATTTAAGTTTGTGGGCTATTTCAGATGCAAAAAGAGTTGAAAATATGTTTGAGCATTGTAAGATTTCAAAACGCCATCAGTCTAAAAATAATAAATTAAGCAAAAAAGAAGCACTCGAAAAAGCTTTTGAGAAAAAGCGACATGAAATTCGGCGAATTTATACTCCAGCAATCAAAAAAGACTTACGTCAGATGATAAATGATGGTATTAGTTTTGAAAATATTGATACTTCAAACATTAGAGATATGAGTAAATTGTTCCATAGAAGTCAAATAAAAGAAGTCAAATAAATGAATTTGTGAGGTATAGAGACTTGGAATGTGTTAAATGTGGAAAATATGAGCAAAATATTTGAAACCGCTGTTAGCTTTGAAGGTAATGGCTTTAAAATTGAAATATCAAAAATGTAGTAAATATGAACTAAATTTCAAGATTTGGTGGTTTTGAAATCCACGGCTAGATGAAGGAGATAAAAAGTTTTAAGATGGTCAAAAATTAGTCATTCTCTCCTAATTATTGGTTAAATTACATAGACGAACTATAAAAATAAAAGTTGACTTTTTTACGTAATTACAATATAATTACGTAAACTCAAGGGGTTACAATATGACATCTTTAATAAAAATAGGCAATTCGCAGGGCATAAGACTTCCAAAAACTATTATTCAACAAGCCCGTCTTGAAAATAAAGATTTAGAATTTAAAATCGTTGATGAAGGTTTGCTTATAAAACCAGTGATAAGCAGGGCAAGAAAAAATTGGGATAAAAATATAAGCTTAATATTATCCTCCTGCAAAAATAAAGAAGATGATGGCTTGATAAATGAATTTCTTAATGATAGCGATTTGGAGGATTTTGAGTGGTAGAAAAGATTAAAAGGTATGATATTTATCTAGTAAAGCTAAATCCCACTATGGGTTCCGAAATTCAGAAAACTCGGCCTTGTATAGTTGTTTCTCCAGATGAGATGAATGTGCTTAAAACTATTATTATAGCACCCATGACAAGTAGAGGGTTTGAATTTATCTTTCGTCCAAAAATTAACTTTGAAAATAAAGACGGATTGGTTCTTCTTGATCAAATAAGGGCCGTAGATAAAAGTAGATTGGTAAAGAAAATTGGAAAAGCCGATATGCAAACCTCCCTTGATATCTCCCAAATGCTTGTGGAGATGTTTAAATATTAATTTGATTTTGTGTTTAAGTTTTTGCCATTTCTTCTCCGCAAACGAAACCGCTTGCCCATGCCCAGTGTAAGTTGAAGCCTCCGCAATCGCCGTCTATGTCTAGGACTTCTCCGCTAAAATATAAGCCTTTTACTAGTTTTGATTGGAGATTTGCATCTAGATCTTTAAATTTTACTCCTCCTGCTACTACTTCTGCGTTTTCAAAACCCTTGGTGGCTGCGGGAGTGTATTTTAGGTTTTTAAGGGTGTAGCTTAGGGCATTTATGTGTTTTTTGTTTAAATCTTTAGATGCGAGATTGTGTGGGATATTGCAGTGTTTTATGATAAGATTGGCTAGTTTTTTGTTAATGAGCCCATTTAGTAGTAAATTTATGGGTTTATTTGGGGAATTTTTGGCAAAATTTTCTATTGTTTTGGTTAGTTTTTGGCGTGAAAAATCCCTTAGGCAATCCAAGCTTATTTGTGTATTTTTGTTTTCCATTAGGGCTTTGGAAGTCTGGCGGGAGATATCTAAAATTGCTGAGCCTGATAAGTCATAGTTTGTTAAAAGCAGATCTCCAAAAATGCTTTGGGTGAGTTGATTTTCCACACATAAACTAACATCTGCTTGAAATTTTACCCCACTTGCATCTTGGTTTTTTCCCTTGCAAATAAGTTGGACTAGGGATGGGAAGAGGGGACTTATCTCATGTCCGAAACCTTTTGCAAACTCGTATCCACTGCTAGAGCTACCTAGTTTTTCCATTGCGGGGCTGCCTGAAGATATTAGGACTTTATCAAAATTTCTAGTGCTTGAGTTTACATGTAAGATAAATTTATCATTTTTCTTTTCTATTTTTTCCACAAAGTTATTTAGATAAAGATTCCCGCCAAGTGTTTTAAATTCATAGACTAGGGCATCGCTAATGCTTGAGGCTTGCAAGGAAAGGGGGAAATATTTTCCATTTTCTTGCTTAAAGATTTCCAATCCTATACTTTGGAAAAATTTTTTAAATGCAATCTCATCAAAGCGGTCCAAAACTTTTTTAGCAAGACTTAAATCTTCGCCATGATAGCGTGAAATGTGGATATTTTCATTGCTTATGTTGCATCTGCCATTTCCCGAAGCTAAGATCTTCCTTGCAGGGCGAGAGCTTTTTTCAAAAATGCTTACATCCCCACCATTTCTAAGGGCTATGATCCCAGCTACCAAACCAGATGCTCCGCCGCCGATTATGGCTATTTTATTATTTTCTTTTTGCATAGGAGTTATTATACCAAATTAAACAATTTTTTTTCGAAATTTGTAACTTTTTAAGCTAAATTATAGCTTTATTGATATATTATAATGATAATTCTTTTCAATACTAAAAAGGAGTTCTCATGAAGTCTAATCTCATAGATCAAAATGGCTGCACGTGTTAGATTGTTGAGTTTTGTTTGTTGAAAATGTAACTTTTTTGGCAAGCAAAACTTCTTTTTTGTCTTTTTTCTTTACATGAGAGAGTTTTTTTGTATAAAATACCCAAAAGGATTTATATGGAAAAACAAAGACTATCTTATATTTATGCTCTTAGTGCGGTTTTTTTGTGGTCTAGCGTTGCCACTGCTTTCAAGCTTAGCTTAAAATTTCTAAGTCCTCTAGAGCTTCTTTTTGCATCTGCCTTGGTTTCTTGGTTTGTTTTGGGATTTTTGTTGGTAGTAAGTGGGGAAATAAAATTCTTAAATCAAGTTTCCAAAAAACAAATCTTTTATATGCTATCTTTAGGTGTCTTAAATCCTTTTTTATACTATCTTGTTTTGTTTAAAGCCTACGATATTTTACCTGCCCAAGAGGCACAAGCACTAAATTATACTTGGGCTTTAAGTTTTACATATTTGAGTGCATTTTTACTAAAACAAAAATTAAGATGGCAAGACGTAGTTGCGGGTTTAATTTGTTATCTGGGTGTTTTTATCATAGCAACAAAGGGTAATATTTTTTCTTTGCATTTTGAAAATTCATACGGGGTTTTTTTAGCTCTTTTATCGACTATTTTATGGGCATTGTTTTGGATTTTTAATTCTCAGATCAAGCATCCAATTTTGGGTCTTTTTTTAAATTTTACTTCGGGATTAGTTTTTATATCCATTGCTTTTATGGTTTTTGGCGAGTTTAGAAGCATTGAGCTTAAAGGTTTATTGGGGGCAATTTATGTGGGATTTTTTGAGATGGGCTTTACATTTTTTCTTTGGCTCCAAGCTTTGCGTTATACCCAAAGCCATTCAAAAACTGCAAATTTGATCTTTCTTTCGCCCTTTTTATCTCTGGTCTTTATTTCAATATTTCTAAAAGAAGCTATTTTGCCCTCAACCATCATGGGACTTATTCTTATAATATCAGCCCTTTTATTTCAGCAAAAGGCAAAATGACACGCAAAAAGGGGCTAGGCCCCTTATTTTAGCATGAATATGTGGTTTTAAACTCAAAGGCAGTTGGGCGAGATTCATCTGGCCAAACTTGAGTTTGGAATTTATATGCTTGATAAGTGTGAACAAATTCTTTACTCATTGCAGGAGCTAGATATTCATTATCTCTAATCAAGGATTCCAAAGCTCCCCTTAGGGTATGAGGCATTTGTCTTATGCCTTTTTCTCGGATTTCATCTAGGGTTAAGATAAATAAATTTTCATCCATAGGCCCCATTGGCTCTATCTTATTTTTGATACCATCAATTCCAGCTAAAAGCATGGCCGTAAAGGCTAGATAAGGACAAGCTGAAGAGTCTGGAAAACGCATCTCAGCCCTTACAGATTTTTCCCCTGAACCATAAGGAATACGAATGGAAGCTGAACGATTTTGAGATGAAAAAGTTAAAATGCTAGGAGCTTCAAAGCCCGGAATCAAACGCTTATAAGAGTTTGTCGAAGCATTTGTAAAAGCTGCCACACTGCGTGCGTGTTTTAACACTCCGCCTATGTACCATCTTGCCATGTTGCTTAGGTTTGCGTATTCTCCCTCTTTATAGAAAAGGTTTTTGCCATTTTTCCAAATGCTTTGATGTACATGCATTCCATTTCCATTATCCTCATGAAGTGGTTTTGGCATAAAAGTTGCGGTTTTTCCGTTAAGGTGGGCTACCATTTTTACAACGTATTTATATTTTTGAACATTATCAGCAGCTTCAACTAGGGTGTCAAACTTTACACCTATTTCGCCTTGACCAACTGCAACTTCGTGATGAACCACAAAGGTTTCAAGCCCAATTTGTTCAAGTACTTGCACCATTTCAGCCCTTAGATCTACCATGGAATCCACTGGTTGAACTGGAAAATATCCGCCTTTTTTTCTGGGTCTATGACCTGTGTTGTATCCATCTTTGTAGTCTGTATAATCATTCCAGCCACCCTCTTCAGAGTCGATTTCGTAGTAAGAGCAGTTTATCTCATCTTTCATCTTTATATCATCAAAGATAAAAAATTCATTCTCAGGACCAAAATAAACCGTATCCCCAAGACCTGATTTTTCAAGTTCACGAATGGCTTTTTTAGCTATGCTTCTAGGGCATTTTTCATACATTTGACCCTTATAGATGTCATAAACATCGCAAAAAACCACTATGGTTATATCGGCTGTGAAGGGATCTAAAAAGGCACTTTTAGCCTCAGGCATTAGTATCATGTCTGATTTATCTATGCTTTGCCAAGCATCTACACTTGAGCCATCAAATGGCACACCATTTTTAAAAGTATCCTTATCGATTGCATTTAGTTTGTAGGTTAAGTGATGCCAAGTTCCTTTGATATCTGTGAATCTAAAATCCACAAACATAACCTCATTTTCTTCGCAATACGAAAAAAATTCATCCTCATTTTTAACAAATTTACCCATATATTTCCTTTTTTTATATGATTTGTGCAATTGTAGCGAATTAAACATTATAAAAACGTAATTTATCAATTTTGAGTCAAAATGTTTTTGTTTAAACTACTATTATACAAAAATTTATTATAATAAGAATAGTATATTTTTTAGGAGTATTGCAATGACGCAAGAGGAATTTGACGCCCTTATGGGAAATGAAGAAAGGTCAGCTAAGAAGATGGAAGCAGGGGGCCAGAGTGTTAATTTTGATCTAAATGAAGGGCTTGGCAATCTAGATGCTGGCAAAGAAGATCTAGACGATCTAAAAGAGGCTAGTGGAATTATCTTGGATATTAAAAAAACCATTCAAGTATCCGATAAACTAGTGGATAAACAAATTGAACTTTTAGAGGTATTGAAAAAGAAGTTTCCAAATGTGAAACGTTTTGATGGGGCATTGGATGATGTGAAGGGGTTAAAATCTAATTTTTCAGATCTTGCCTTGAAATCCCAGGAGGTTCAAGATAAGATCAAAAGTTCACTAGAAGCGAATGCAAATAAAAATACCAATGGGCAAAAAATCGAGCAAATTTTAAATGTTATAAATGTTTTATCTGGCCACCTTAAAGATTTAGTAAACGATAAAGATGTCAAGGATGTGGTAGATAAAGAAGATATTGAGAGATTTATCAATTCCTTTGAAAAGTAGTATCGAAAAAGCAGAGCTTCTAAGCCCAGCTGGAAACTTTGAAAAATTACGCCTAGCCTTGGCCTATGGGGCAGATGCGGTTTATGGCGGAGTTAGCGCCTTTTCTTTACGTGTAAGATCGGGAAGGGAATTTACTTATGAGAGCTTTGCTAAGGCCATAGATTATACCCATAAAAAGGGCAAGAAGATCTATGTGACTATAAATGGATTTCCCTTTAATGCTCAAATTCCTCTACTTGAAAAACATATAATAAAAATAGCAGAATTAAAGCCAGATGCATTTATCGTAGCAACTCCTGGGGTCATTAAAATGTGCCAAAAATTTGCTCCAAATATGCCACTACATCTTTCAACTCAAGCAAATGTGCTAAACTATATGGATGCCCAAGTTTACCATGAAATGGGAGTTAAGCGAATAGTAGCAGCTAGAGAAGTTGGCTTAAAAGATTTAGCAAAAATCAAAGAAAAATTACCAAATTTGCAAATAGAGGTTTTCGTTCACGGCTCCATGTGTTTTGCTTATAGTGGCAGATGTCTCATAAGTTCCGTTCAAAGTGGACGAGTGCCAAATCGTGGGAGTTGTGCTAATGATTGCAGATTTTCTTATGAACTATATGCTAAAAATGAGGAGAGTGGAACACTTTTTAGACTAGAAGAAGATGAAAATGGAACCCATATTTTAAATGCAAAAGATTTAAATCTCGCATCAAGGCTTGATGAGGTTTTAAAAAGTGGAGTTGTAGATGCACTAAAAATTGAAGGACGAACCAAAAGTCCGTACTATGTAGCGACAACGGCGAAAACTTACAGACAAGCCATAGATGATTTTTACTCGGGCGCATTTGAGCCAAAAAATTATGAAGATGAGTTAAATACCACTAAAAATCGAGGTTTTTCCCAGGGATATTTGGTTAGACATCCAAGCGAAAAACAGCAAAACTTACAAAATTTACAAACTTCTATAAGTGAAGGGAGTTACCAAGTTTACGCTCTTGTTAGCGAAGATGGAAAAAGCTTTAAAGCAAAAGATACCATAATAAAAAATCAAGAGTATGAGATTATGGCGAGTGAGCAAATTCAAGAGTGTAAAAACGAAATTGGCGAGATTAAAAAGAAAGATGAGAAATATTTTTTAACACTTTTTAATATCAAGGCTACAAACAATAAAGAGTTTGAAGAAGTTCATAGCGGAAACATTCATGATATAATCTTACCATGTAAATTAACCGCTTTTAGCTTTTTAAGGCTACCAACAAATATCAAAATTAGAAAGGATTAAAATGAGTTTTGTATCGATTATCATGGGCTCAAAAAGCGATTATGATGTTATGAAAGAATGCTTTGGAGTTTTAGAGAGTTTTGACGTAAAGTATGAAGTCATCATTTCTTCAGCTCACAGAAGCCCCCAAAGAACCAAAGATTATGTCTTAAATGCAGATAAAAAGGGTGCCTGTGTTTTCATAGCAGCAGCTGGAATGGCAGCTCACTTAGCAGGGGCAGTTGCATCTATGACAACCAAACCAGTCATTGGGGTTCCTTTATCAGCTTCTAGTCTAAATGGACTTGACGCCTTGTATTCAACGGTTCAGATGCCATCAGGTATGCCAGTTGCCACTTTAGCCATCGGTAAAGCAGGAGCCATAAATGCAGCTTATCTAGCTATGCAGATTTTAGCTCTAGTTGATACGGATTTAAATGAAAAATTACAATCCGATAGGGCGAAAAAAGCCCAAAAGGTTGAGAGCGATTCAGCCGAAATTGAAAAGATTTTATAATGCAAAAAAGAGTGGTTTTATTTACAGCGTCAAATTGTCACTGGTGCGTTAAGGCAAAGAATTTTTTTAAGAAAAATAATATAAAATTTAGAACTATCGACATAAGTAAAGACAATCATGCTAGACTTGACTGCGAAAAACACGGATGTAGAGGAGTTCCCGTGGTTTTGGTAGGGAGTCGGTGGATTTGTGGATTTGATGAAAATAAAATAAAACAAAGTTTAAAAGGATGAAATTTGACATTTAGTGCTATGCTATTGAAATTGCAAGAATTTTGGCAAAATGAAGGTTGTAATATCGTCCAGCCCTACGACATACCAGCAGGAGCAGGAACTTTTCACAATGCCACTTTTTTAAAAAGCTTAGGAAAAAAGCCAAACAATTGTGCTTACGTTGCCCCCTGCCGTCGTCCAACAGATGGAAGATATGGGGAAAATCCAAATAGATTAGGAAGTTATTATCAGTTCCAAGTTATCATGAAGCCAAGCCCAGAGAATATTCAAGAGCTTTACCTAAAAAGTTTGGAAGCTATCGGGCTTGATTTAAGCAAACACGACATAAGATTTGTTGAGGATAACTGGGAAAGTCCAACTTTAGGAGCTTGGGGCTTAGGTTGGGAAGTTTGGCTCGATGGCATGGAAGTAACCCAGTTTACCTATTTTCAACAAGTTGGAGGCATAGCTTGTGATCCAATCTCGGTGGAAATTACCTATGGAACAGAGCGACTTGCCATGTATCTACAAGATGTGGATAGCGTTTTTGACATAGTTTGGAACAAAACTCCAAAGGGCGAGATTACAACCTACGCTGACATCCATAAACAAAGCGAGTATGAATTTAGCAAGTATAACTTTGAGATAGCAGATACCACTATGCTTTTTGAACAATTTGAAAAGGTAAGCCAAGAGTGTAAGAGATGTTTAGATGCCAAACTGCCACTTCCCGCTTATGACCAATGCTTACTAGCATCTCACACTTTTAATGTTCTAGATGCGAGAAAAGCCATTTCGGTCACCCAAAGACAACAATACATCTTAAAAATCCGCGAACTTGCCAAGGGTTGTGCCTTAGTTTACGCAGAAGTAAGTGAAAATGACGCTTAAACAAATTTACGAACTCCTAGATGCCATAAGTCCTTTTGAACTTCAAGAGGGTTGGGATAATAGCGGGGTACAAATCGGAAAAGATGACGATGAGATAGCTAAAATTTATCTTAGTCTTGATATAGATAGAGCTTTGCTTGAAAATGTCAAACCAAATTCGCTTATCATCACCCATCATCCGTTGATTTTTAAGGGTTTAAAAAGTTTTAACCCAAGCCTTTATCCAGCTTCACTTTTGCAAATTATGGTGCAAAAAAACATAAGTCAAATCGCCATGCATACAAATTTTGACAAAACCCACCTAAATAAATTTGTAGCGAAAAATATTTTAGGATTAGAGGTGTTAAAAAGTGAAGATTTTTGTTTGCATCTAAAAGTTGAGAAGAGTTTTGAGGATTTTTGCCAAGACGTAAAAAAGGCTTTAAAAATGGAGTATTTAAGAGTTGTTGAGGCAAAAGATTACATAAAAACTGCGGTTTTAACAACGGGAAGTGGTGGAGATTTTATCTCAAAAATAAAAAGCGATTGTTTTTTAACAGGAGATCTAAAATATCACCAAGCCCTTGAGGCAAAAGAGAATAATTTAAGCCTAATCGACATTGGGCATTATGAAAGCGAGTGCCATTTTACGGCGGCTTTAAGCGAAGAGTTGCAAAAAATCAAATTAAAGGTTATAATGTCAAATTCTTTTAACCCCTTTAAATACAAATAATTAAGGAATACCATGAACAAATATTTAGAACAATTGGTAAATTTATCCAATATTGATAAAGAAATAGACTCTTTCGAGCCCCGCTTACTAGAGGTCACAAGCTCACTAAAGAAGATAGAAGTAGAGCAGGATTCAAAAAAAGAAGAGTTACATAGTTTGGACAATGAGGCAAAAGAGGCTGAACTTAAAAAATCTCAACATGACTTGCATCTAAAAGAGTTGGGCGATAAATTAAAAGATATTTCCAAAAAAGCAAAGAGTATCAAGACCGAAAAAGAACAAAAAGCCCTAGGTTTAGAAGAAGAAATCGCAAAGGAGCAGATTGATTTTGCCAATGAAGAAATTGGGCGTTTAGAAAAGCTTGTGGATCTAAAAAAAGAGAAAATCCAGGAAATAAAAGCCCAACTAGATGAGCTAACCGAACAACTAGAAGAGGCGAAAGAAAAAATTGCCAGCGAAATCGAAAGTCTCGAAAAACAAAGAACCGCAGTTTGCAAAGATAAGGAAAAATTGGTTGCATCCATGAGCCAAAAAATCCTAACCTTTTATCAAAAGATTAGAAAATGGGCGAAAAATACGGCCGTAGTTCCAGTGAGAAAACAAGCTTGTTATGGCTGTTTTATGAGGATAAACGATAAGACTTATTCGGCTGTTATAAGAAGTGAAGATATAACTACATGTCCGCATTGTGGTAGGATTTTATATAAAGAGCAAGGTGAAGAGCAAAGTGCCCAATAGCACGTTTAGCATTTTTTATTTTTTAATTTTATTTCTAGCTTGGCTTTTTGCCATACCCCTTTTGCTTTTGATGAGTTTGAAGCAAAAGTATAAGAAAAGTATTTTTGGGAGGTTTTTTTTATATAAAAATCCTTCCTTTAAAGATAACTCCATCTGGTTTCATGCTTGCTCTTTTGGGGAGATAAAATCCCTAAAACCACTCATTTTAGAGCTTAAAAATGTAAGTTTAAGTGCGACCACCCAAACTGGCTTTGAAGAGGCTTTGAAATTAAGCGATAATGTTAGATATCTGCCCTTTGAGATATTTTTACCCTTTTGGATCAAAAGCCCAAAATTACTAGTAGTCAGCGAGGCGGAGCTTTGGTATTTATTGTTTTTTATTGCAAAATTAAAGAGTGCTAAGACTATGCTTATCAATGCAAGAATTAGCGATAAAAGTTTTTCTAGCTATAAAAAATTTTCTTGGTTTTATAAAAAAATTTTCGAAAATGTAGATTTTGTATTTGCCCAAAGTCAAAAAGATAAGCAAAGATTAGAAATCTTGGGTGCAAAAAACGTAAGCGTGAATGGCAATATCAAATCCGCATCTATTCCAAAACCAAGCAAATATTTTCCAAAACCAGATAAACGAGTTATAACCCTAGCAAGTACCCACGAGGGCGAGGAAGAGATACTTTTAGATAGGCTTGGTTTAGATCTAAATGATATGCTTATCATAGCTCCTCGTCATCCAGAAAGATTTGAAAGGGTTAGAAGTATTGCCAAAAAATATTCCCAAGACAATGGATTAAATTGTAAATTTTTTAGCCAAAGCGGTTTTTGCGAGTGCGATGTTTTGGTGCTTGATTGCTTAGGTGAGCTTATAAATATTTATGCAATTTCAGACATAAGTTTTCTTTGTGGCTCATTCATAGATGGAATTGGTGGACACAATCCACTTGAGCCTGCTTTTTTCAATAATATTTTAGTAAGTGGAAAGTATATCTTCAACCAAAAAGCTCTTTATCCCTTGGTTGATAATGTTTATTTTTGTGATAAAGATGAGTTGGGAGGTATTTTGCAAAGGGATTTAAAGTTTTCGAGTTTATATGTAAAAAATACCATAGAACCCATTTTAAATCAGATCAGGAGTATAATTTGAGAGAAGAAAAAGCATATAAATTGCTAAGCCTGCAAGAGGGAATTTCAAATCGTAAGGCAAAGGAACTTATCGATAAGGGAGTTGTTTATGCTTTAGGAAAAAGGGTTGGTATAGCAAGGGCTTTAATGGATGTTGGAACCACTTTTAAGTTAGAAAAAATTCAAAAGCCAAGCTTGATTTATGAGAGTGATGATTTTTTGGTTTTGGATAAACCTGCCCTTGTTTTAAGTGAAGATTTGGAAAAGGAATTTGGCTATCCGCTGTTGCACCGCTTAGATAAAGAAACCAGTGGGGTTTTAGTGTTGGCAAAGAATGAGGATCTTCGCCTTAAAGCCATAGAAGAATTTAAAAAAATGAGGGTTGAGAAAATTTATTATGCCATAGTTTATGGAAAAATGGCTGAAGAGTTGGAGATAAATTCGCCAATTCTTACCACAAAAACCAAAAATGGAGCAGTTTCTAAGCTTTCCCAAAGGGGAAAGGAGGCCATTAGCTTAGTTAGTCCAATTATGATAGAGGGTAAATATACCTTTGTAAAGGTTGCTATAAAAACGGGCAGAACCCATCAAATAAGAGTTCATCTCCAATCCATAGGGCATCCAGTTTTAGGAGATCTAAAATATTCAAATCATAAAGCCAATAGAATGATGTTACACTCTTTTTCTATGGTACTTATGGGGCAAAATTTCCAAGCTCCCCTGCCTTCAATCTTTAGAAAATATGGATTTAGTCTGTAAAATCTTCTATCAAAAGTTTATTTTCAAGCAACAATCCATCATCTTTTTGTTTTAGCAATACTTTTAAAAAAATATCGTTGATCTCATAATTTCCTCTGGATATATTTTTGATCAAGCCCATATTTTCCAGAGATACGTGAACATTATATAGGGTTTTTGGGGATATTTTTGGGACGTAATCATTTGCGATGGAATGCAAAACTTCGTAGTGGTATTTTTTTTGCTTTGTTTTGGAGATCAACTCTTCTAGATAAGCTTTATTTTCAAAGATAACCAAGCTTAAAGCTTCTAGGCAAATTTCATGGTCGATTTCTTTTAGATCTACTAGTAAAGCTTTATAATAAATGGCTTGCAAAATTTGTGCTGAATAATCTGGATGCCCTTTCAAAAATTCTAGCAGTTTTAACAGGGAGCTATCACTTTTGATTCCTTTGTTTTCAAAGGTTTTTTTGGCGTATTCGTATAATTCTCCAATGTCAAGCCCGGACAAATCCATAATCCTAGCAAAATGAAAAAATGGGGAAGATTTGGAGGAAAATATCTTTGTCATAATGCTTTCAATGCTTCCTAAAAATACATAAGTTACCGCTTCGTGATGTTGTATGAGGGAGCGCATCTGTTCAAGTATAAATTCATCGCTTAGTCGGATGATGTCTTGAAATTCATCCATGACAAATTTTATATTAAGACCTTTTTTTTGGGATATTTGCTCAACAACTTCTAGGGCGTGCAGGAAATATTCCCTCTCGTTTGCTCCGCCATTTTCCAAGTGTTTTAAGGTGATCTCGCCTATGTCATCGATTTTTATGGCTTGGATATTTTTAAGCAGTCCTATTATTGATTTTTTAAATTGTTCAAAAAAGTTCTCAATTCCAGCAAGAGCATAGGCCTTTTGCAAAATTTGTTCAGCCAAGGTTCGTAAAGAGGTGGTTCTTCTTAAATCCACATAGATATAATTAAAAGATTTATCATGTTCAAATATTTGTTTAACTAAAGAAGTTTTACCAAATCTGCGCGGGGCTTTTATCATGATATGTTGATTATTTTCCAAATAAGCTTTGAAAACGGGCAAATGTTTTTTTCGATCTATAAAATCATCACCCTTTACAGGGCTTCCGGTCTTAAACATTCTAACTCCTATAATCTATTTTTTTTATAGATTATAATATCATATAAAAAATAAGAGTTAGTTTAAAATAGATTTTATAATATATTTTTTTTATAGATTTGCTTATCTAATGCTATTGCAAGCTCTTATATCTCCGTTTTGATAACCTTTTTTAAACCATTCCATTCTTTGGGATGAGCTTCCATGGGTGAAAGAATCAGGAACTACGTATCCTTGAGCTTGTTTTTGCAAGGTATCATCTCCTATGGCGTTTGCTGCGTTTAGGGCTTCTTCTATATCTCCACTTTCAAGTAAGCCATATTCATTTTTCATATAATACGCCCAAACTCCAGCGTAGCAATCAGCCTGAAGTTCCACTCCTACTTGGAGGGTGTTTGCCCTTGATTTGCTAAGTGCTTTTTGTTTTTGGTGGATTTTATCTAAGGTTCCGCTTAGATTTTGGATGTGATGTCCTATCTCATGGGCTATGACATAGGCTTGTGCGAAGTCTCCGGGGGAATTATGTCTGGACTTTAGCTCTTCAAAAAAACTTAAATCAAGGTATATTTTATGATCGCTAGGGCAGTAAAAGGGCCCAGTTTGCCTGCTTGCATATCCGCAACCACTTTGGGTACTTCCCCTAAATAGGACTAAAACCGGTTTTTCATAGGTGGAGCCGTATTGCTTAAAGATCTTACCCCAAATATCTTCGGTTTTTGCTAATACTACCGATACAAATTTTGCTGTTTGGTTGTCTTGTTGGCTATTTACTTTGGCTACATTTTGAGAGCCTGGGTTTAGTAGATCTAAAGGATTGAAGCCAAGAAAATAAGCTACTACTCCTACGATAAGGACAATTCTGCCGATTTTGCTTTTAAGTAAAAATTTCGCTATTGGCAAAGCAGATGCAAGATTTCTTCCCCTAAAGCCACCAAATCTACTTCCCCTTTGCATTCTTCTATCATCTATGTTGGAACTTTGTCTTTGATCTTCCCATCTCATGGTAGTCCTTTTTTGATTTCTTTATATATAAGAAAAAAAATGTATAATTAAGTAGTCAATTATAAGGATTAAAATTGAAAAAAGGCTTAATTTTACTAAATATGGGCGGACCAAATAATCTAAATGAGGTCGAAGTTTTCCTAAAAAATATGTTTAACGACAAAAACATTATCACACTAAAAAGTAAACTTTTAAGAAAATTTATAGCTTTTATGATAGTAAAAAGCAGAAAAAAAGAAGCTTGTGAAAATTACAGACAATTGGGAGGAAGCTCTCCCATAGTAGCAAATACCAAAAAACTTATTGCAAAATTAGCAAAAAAACTTCCAGATTTTCAAGTAAGTTATGCCATGTGTTACACCCCGCCCTTTGTCAAAGAAGCCCTAAAAAAAGTTTCTTTGTGTGAGGAATTGTTTGTTTTACCCCTTTATCCCCACTATTCAACAACTACTATAAAATCTTCTATGGAGGATTTTTACTCACATCTTAGGGGGGATTTTAAGGTAAAACAGATAAAAGAATTTTATAAAAACGATTTATATAATCAGCTTTTGGTTAAACTTATAAGACAAACCCTTAATAATGACAATTCCCAAGATTTTGATTTGATTTTCTCTGCCCATTCTCTGCCCCAAAGGGTTGTGGATAGGGGTGATGTTTATCAAGCCCAAGTCATTGAGCATGTGGATATTTTAACAAAAATACTTTTAAAACAAGGGATCAATTTTAAAAACATCCATCTAGCCTATCAGTCAAAATTGGGTCCAGTAAAATGGCTTGAGCCAGAACTTGGGACAAAATTAAAGCAACTAAAAAATAAAAAAGTGATAATTTCCCCAATCTCTTTTACCATAGACAATTCCGAGACAGATTTTGAACTTTCCATAGAATATAAAGAAAAAGCTCGTGATCTAGGTTTTAAGGATTATAGGGTTTGTAGATGCCCAAATGATGATGATGACTTTGTGAAGACCATAATCTCCCTTTTAGATGTATCCGTTTTTGGCGCTGAGTAAATAAAAATCCACCCAGCACCGAACATCTTACCTCAAAACTTTTAAACTTTTTTACCAAAAATCCTAACAACCCCAAAGGTTGCAAGAAGCCCTAGTGGTAAGGTAATCCAGATCGAAACCCCAAAACCAACAAGAAGATATCCAAATAGTATGGTTATGGCTCCAACGGTTAGGGCATAGAAAATTTGAGTTGAAACGTGATCTATATGGTTACATCCTGAACCCATGGATGAAAGGATGGTTGTATCAGAGATTGGCGAGCAGTGGTCTCCAAAAATTGCTCCTGTTAAAACTGCTCCTATGTTCATTATCATGTATTGGTGCAAATCTCCTCCATCGATTCCATTTGCCATGCCAACTGCGTAGGCTAATGGAACGGCTAGGGGCATGATGATTCCCATGGTTCCATAGGATGTTCCTGTGGAAAATGATATAAATGAGCCAAGGGCAAATATGACTGAAGGCAGTAGCCAGTTTGGTATAGAATCACTCAAAAGCGCCACAAGATAACTAGAGGTTCCAAGCTCTTTTATGACTGAGCTTAAACTCCAAGCAAGAAGTAAGATGACTATGGTGATGATCATAGTTTTCCAACCCTTTAGCCAAACATTTATAGCCTCGCTTATGCTAAAAATTTTCCTATAAATCCCCATAAACATGGCAACTATGGTTGCAAATAAAGCTGCTTGAAAAAGCACCACAGAAGCATCAGCTGCCCCAAAGGCTTCCCTTAGGCTAAAATCTGGCATGGGGGAACTTGCATTTTTTGCATCTTCTAAGAAACCCGCTTCAAGGGAATTTAATCCATTTAGATAAAAACCTATAAATGAAGCTAGCATTAAAACCAAGATAGGAACAATGGCGTTTGACATTTTAAGTTCAATTCCCTCTTTTGCTTCCATTGCCTCTTTTTCATCGGGTGGGACCAATTTATCATTTGTTGATAAGACATCCCCATCTTTTGCCCTAACTTGAGCCTTATACATAGGTCCAAAATCCCTACTCATCAAAGCGGTGATAAGAACAAAAAATAGCATAAAAAGATTATAAAATCTATATGGAATAGTTTCAACAAAGATATTAAAAGCATTTATATTTGTCATCTCTATAATGCCATAACTATCTTTTATAAGGGAGATCTCATATCCAACCCAAGTAGAAATGATAGCAATTCCAGCTATGGGAGCTGCGGTGGCATCTATGATAAAGGCTAGTCTTTCGCGAGAGATTTTAAACCTATCCGTAACAGGACGCATAACAGGTCCAACTATGAGGGCATTTGCATAATCATCAAAAAATACCAACAACCCCATAAACCAGGTGGAAACTTGAGCCGAAACCCCAGTTTTTGCCTTTTTGGCTAGATATTGGGCTATGGCTTTTGTCCCGCCCATTCTAGTTATCAAAGCCACAACGCCGCCAATGGTTAAAACTTGAAGCATGATGCCTGCGTTCCAAGAATCCGCCATGGAGCCTATAATCCTCTCTGTTATACCAACAACGGCACGTATGATGGATGAGAAGATATTATTTTCTATGACGGCTAACATGTAGGTTCCGCTAAAAACACCTATGAATAAGGATAGGATCACATCCTTTGTTATAAATGCCAAAGCTATGGCAACTAATGGTGGGATAAGTGTCCAAATGCCAAAAAGTTGGGCATTTTGCTTTGCTACCTCTACATCAGCTCCATAAGCGAAGAGTGCAAAGGCAAACAATATAAGAAAAATTTTACGCATAAATATACCTTTTTATAAATTTGTAATTTTACTATTTTTTTCTTAAAAAGTTTATGAGATACTGACTAAATTGGGATTTAGCAAATACTGAAAACTGAAAACGGATTGCGGAAAACGGATAACTAGTAAGGTAAGCATTTTTCCAAAATGTCATTTGTTTTTATTTTGTTTTGTAGGTATTTTTATTAGTATTGTAAAAACATTTTTTGTATTTTCTTTGGGTTTTGGGTTTTTGTAAGGGCTAGGCTTAGTAAAATTCTCGCCTTCTGAGGGTTGAGGTTGTCTGCGATTAAAAAGCCATATTTTTTATCATCTATCTCGCATCCTAGGCTAACTCTGCCACTTCCTGTGCGAGAACTTCTTATGATACAAATGCCTTTTTTTGACGCTTTATGCAATGCTTTTAGGGTTTTTGGATAAATATTTCCATTGCCAAATCCAGCACTTATGATTCCCTTTGCCCCAGCTTTGATGGCAGCATCTACAAATATATCAGTATCATTTATATGAGAGTAAATTATATCAACTCGGGGTAAGCTTTTTATTAGATCTATATCGAATTTGCTTTTATAGGTATGTAATTTTAGAGATTTAAAATAAAAATTTACCTTTCCATAATAAACCGAACCAATCTTTCCGGTATTTGGCGAAGCGAAAGTGTTTAGGTTTGAAGTGTTTGTTTTTGTAACTTCTCTTGCTGAATGAATTTCATCGTTTAGGACAAGCAAAACTCCCTTTTTTCTACTTTTTTTATTGGCAGCCACGTTTACTGCGTTAAAAATATTCATATCCCCATCATTACTTAAAGATGAATTTGACCTCATGGAGCCCGTAAAGATTATTGGTTTTTTGCTTTTTACGCATAGGTTTAAAAAGTAGGCACTCTCTTCTAGGGTGTCTGTTCCATGGATTATGACTAGAGCATCTATTTGGGGTTTTTTTAAAAATTCATTTGCCTTTTTTGCTAGAAGAAGTAAGGTTTTATCATTCATAGCTTGGGAGCCAATGTTTGTTAGCTGATAGGTTTTGATCTTTGCTATTTTATTTAGATCTGGAATATTGTTTATAAGGCTTTGTATGCCTAGTTTTCCAGAAGAATAGCCACTTTTTACGGAAGATTTTCCATCTCCTGCTATGGTTCCGCCCGTTGCTATTATCATTATATTTGGTTTTTTATCCATTTCAAATGCCTTTTTTTGGACACATTATATCATAATTGAGGTTTTTTATTTATCTCAAATCTCTGCGGACGCAGGGTTAATTCACTTACATTGCCATTAAATTCTAAGGCTTGGACTACCATATTGGCTATATCAAGTGGAGTTAGAAAGCTATCTTTTTTGTCGCTTGGTTCAAAGTGCAAATCATCAAAAAAAGGTGTTTTTGTAATGTCAGGATTTATATTTGTAACCCTGACCCCGCTTTTTCGCACTTCCTCAAATAAACTCAAACTAAAAGCCCTAAGTCCAGCCTTGCTTGCCGTATAAACTGAGGAAAATTTACTATGCTTCAAAGCCTCGATGGATGAGATGCTTATGATGTGCCCTTTGCTTTGTTTTAGCTTTCGTAAAAGTAGGGAAGTTAGAGTGATAGGGGCGATTAAGTTTACTCTTATTAGTTTTTCGATTTGTGTTATATGTAAATTTTCTAGTGGCCCAAAAAGCCCAAATCCGGCACTATGAATTAGCACGTCCAAAGGCTCTTTTATGGCTTCTGCTTCCCTTTTGAGGCTATTTATATCTTCAAGTCTCGATCTAAAAGGAATGATTTTATAACCTTTAGATCTAAGCTCCTTTACTATTGCCTCCCCTATGCCAGAGCTAGATCCTGTGATAAGTGCATTCATGAATCCTCCTTAATTTTGATTATTATAGCAAAATATTGTATAATATACAGATATAATAATGAATATCAAAAAGAAGGAAATTTTATGGAAAACATTATATCAAAAACCTTGCTTTTGCCGCTTTATTTTAGGGCTTTAGATGCTAGGAGTGAAAATCCTATCTTAAATGATAAAGTGGCATTAGATTTGGTAAAAAATTTTGAATTTGACGAAAAACTTATGAAAAAAGCTAAATTTTCCCAAGCAGGAACCATCGCAAGGGCAAAATTTTTAGATGATATAGCAAGGAATTTTATAAAAAATAATCAAAATCCAGTTATAGTAAATATGGCAACAGGTTTAGATACTAGGACGTTGAGAGTTTATGATAAGGGGGCTAAATTTTACGATTTGGATTTGCCTGAAGTTATAAAAATTCGCAAAAAATATATAAAAGATAAGAGCGTGGTTTTAGATGCAAATGCCTTTGAAGATAAGTTCAATGAAGAGCTTTTGAAAAATCAAGATGCCTCATTTTGCTTTATTTATGAGGGATTTTTCATGTATTTTGATAAGCTTCAAATTACTAACCTATTAAGAAATCTAACGCAAAATTTTTCGGGCGTGATTGCTGGGGATTTTAATTTTGGCTCTTTTTGGGAAAAAAACAAATCCAAGCATGACACCATTAAAAGCAATGAAGCAAGTTTTAAAACTAGCTTTCAAAACCTAGACGAGCTTTTGCAAGTTAGCCCAAAATTAAAATTAAAGCAAGAAAAATTTTATTATGATAAAGATTTTGCCCAAATGCTAGGATGGCGAAGATACCTCATGATGGCAATGCCTAAGAAAATGAAAGATGCCATGAGACTTTTGGAGTTAGAATTTTAGGCTTTTTGGTTAAAATTTTGCCCCGCATCTAGCAGGGCAAATCCTTAAAAATCAACCTTTATTTTGGTAGTTTCGCCACCTTTGATGGAAACTTTTGTTGATTTGATTTTATCATCGTAAGAACTATCGATTATATAATCTCCAACAAAAAGTTTTTGCGAACAACCCTCACTTTCGGATGTTCCGCATCCAAAAATATTTCTTCCTTTTTCTCCATCTTTAAATTCATATATTGAATTATAAACTTCAATTCTTTTTCCATTCTTCATTGCATCGATCTGAACTTTTCCTGTTTCGCCCATTATTATGTCTAGATTTGTTGTTTCCCCGCCTTTGATTGAAAACTTTTTTGATTTGTGTTTGTCGTTGTAAAAGCTTTCTACCACATAATTTCCAACAAAAAGTTTTTTCTCGCAAAGATAGTCTTTGGATGTTCCGCATCCATAGATACTTTTTCCTTTTTCCCCATCTCTAAACTTGTATATATCATTGTGAGATTCTACTGTTTTGCCACCCTTTGTTTCAACTACATTTAATTTAAGTTTACCAGTTGCCCCCATAATGACTTTTAGCTCCGTCGTTTCCCCACCTTTTATGGAAAATTTTGTCTTTTTAAATTTTGAATTATATTCAGTTTTTGCGATATAATCACCCTCAAAAAGTTTTATTTCACAAACTTCACCCTCGCTACAATCCCCAACATTTCTTCCTTCTTCCCCATCTTCATCTTTATATATCCAAGTGTAAGACTTAGCTTTCTTTCCTCCCTCACTTTCAAAAACATCAAGTTTAAGCTTGCCAGTTTGGCTCATGATTATATCTAGTTCTTTTGTTTGGTTTTCTTCTATGGAAAAATGTGTTTTTTTATGCTTTGAATTGTACTCAGTATCTATTATATACTCGCCTTTTTCTAAGTTTACTACGCAAGGTGTTTTTATATTAGTTCCACACTCTGCGATTGAGTTTTTTTCATTTTCTGCTTTATATATCCAGTTGTAAGCCTTGACTATTTTTGTTCTCTTGGCTTTCTCTAACTGAAATTTTTAGTGTAGTTTTTGGTTTTTTAACCTCTTTAACGAGTTTTTTAAGGGCATTATTTAAATCTTTTGGATTTTTGGCTGAAAAATACTTTCCTCCAGTGGCTTTTGCTATGCATGAGAGTTGTTTATCGGTATTTGCGTCCACATTAAATCCAATTACATGGGCGGTGAAATTTATGCCGAGTTTTTCTAGCTCCTTTGCCACCTCGCAAGGGTCGCTATCGCAAGTTTCTTTGCCATCACTTATTAGTATAATAGTAGCTTCATCTTCGGTAAAACGCAGTATTTTAGCGGCTTTTTGTAAGGATTTACTAATGGGTGTTTTGCCTTTAGGAGATATTTGGCTTACCTTTTGTTTTAGGATAGCTTTATCTATCTTTCCTGTGGGCATCAACACTTCTATATCTTCACAATCGCCCTTTTTTCGGTGCCCATAAACCATCAAACCCACATGAATACTCTCATCCCAATCTTTGATGACTTTATATACCGCTTCTTTGGCAATTACTATCTTTTCTTTACCATCTATTTGTCCCCACATACTACCAGATGCATCTAAAATAAGCATGGCTTGTTTAGAGGCAAAAGCCCAACTAAAAGCTAAAACTAACAGTATTAATATTTTTTTCATCTTTCATCCTTTTTTATCTTAATTGTACCAAAATTTTCATTTTTTAGAATTTATTTTTTCAAAATACGCCCTTTTCATATCCTCTTCCATCTCATCGTTATTTGCATATTCTCGCCCAAAGACTTCTTTCCACAGGCTCTTTTCTTCCATGCACATGTAAAAATAAACCTTTCCATGCCAAGGTGCAAATCCCTCATAAGCATTTTTAAACATTTTTCTTTTATCATCTAGGGAGTAGGAGTATTTTCCGTTGGCATCAAGTAGGGGCATTTGTAGGATTTTGCTGTAAAAATCTCGCTTTCTAAGTTTGTTTATGACGGGTTTTATAAAAGTTAGCGTTCCAAAGGAGACTAGGGCGACATCTTTGGGGTTAAAAGTATCGGTAAGGTGTTTGAAAATTTCTCTGTATTCTTGCAAATAATTCTCATATACAACCATAGGATGAAAATGAAATCCCACCAATACGCCTTTTTGGGCAAGTTCATGTGCGGAGTTTATGCGCTCATCCAGTGAGGCGGTTAGGTGTTCTTCGTTTTTGATGATGGTTTTAGTGTTTAGGCTCCAAGTTGCTATAATGTTCTTTGGAACATCGTTTTGCAAGAGGTATTTTATGTTTTTAGATTTTGTTTTAAATTCTAAAATCACATTTTCGTTTTCCCTTGCAAATTCAAAAAGTGCATCTAGTATGCCATTTTTATTGCCCCACATGAGTGAATCCGAGCTTTGTCCTGTGCCGATATGGTAAGTTTTGTTTGGATCTAGATGGATATTTTTTAGGTTTTTGGCAAAATTTTTATCAAAACCTATTTTTTCTTGCTTATAAAAACTTTGAATCGAGCAATACGAACAATCAAATCCGCATGAATTTACCGCATCTAAAGTCCAAAGATTGCAACATCTTGTACTTTCACTTGCCACAGGACAGGACCCAAGTGCTGGTTTGTTTGCTTCAAATTCATAGGTTGAATAGGTTCTTTTGTAGTTTTTTGGAATGGAGAAATTTTTATAGGAATTTGGCTTTTCTTTCAAGATTTGCCAAATCTCCCTTATGCTTGAAAATGCCTCTTTTTTGTTTGTATAATCCCATGTAAAAATTTTTTGCATTGGTTCTTCTTGCCACATTTTAAAGTCGATAGCAAAATCAATCAATTGTTTTAATTCTTGAAAAGAAAAGGCGTATTTTAAATAAACTTTTTCAAAAAATATTTTAGTTTCTTCGTCAAGATTTGCATAATTTGTTCCCTTTATATGGGAGGCGAATTTTTCTTTTAAACCAATTTTATCCATTTATCCAAACTTTCTCTAATGAGTGAACTAACAAAGGCTTTTTTGGGGATAGTAGCATCTAAATGATCACTAACGATCTTAAATATCAAGTACGGCACATGAAATTTTTCGCATTTTGTTTTAAATGCTGAAGTTTCCATGTCTGCAAGCAGGGTTTTTATATCTTTTCTTGGTTTTGAAACGGAAGTTATGGATGCTTTTGGTATGTTTTCAAATTCTTCATTTATGCAAAAAAGTTTACCTATGGGGATATTTTTATCCTTGCATCCAGCTATGCCTATGTTGATGGCTTTTTTTATCTTGTGTGAGGAAAATATAGCATTTAGGGCTTCTTTTGTTTTTTCCTCTCCTATACCAGAGATAGTCAAAATAAATTCGTCATTGTTATAAATATTTTTGTCCATTTTTTGCAGTCGCAATTTTTCTATTATCGGCTGGGCTTCACATAATAGTGCTGTGTGGATTAGTTTCATTTGCTTTGGTTGGTATCTTTGGGAGTTAGATAACCCTCTTTTACCATTTCTTCGACTATTTTTTTAAATACTGGTGCTGCACTTTTTGAACCATAATAGTAATAATTTTCCTTTGTGGGTTCCCTAACCCAAACGCCTACGGTAAATTTATTGTTTTCATCATTGGCAAAGCCTATAAAAGAACTATTGTAAGAATTGCCATACCCGCCTTTTTTTGCTATTTGGGCAGTTCCTGTTTTTCCACCTATCTCCAAACCTTCAACATCAGCCCTTTTTCCAGTTCCTTTTTTAACGGTTTTGATGAGAATTTTTTTAATCCTTTGGGCTATGGAGATGGGTAAAACTTGGGTTTCGGGTGGTTTTTCCATGTAATGTTTTTTACCTTTATCATCTATCAGATAAACACCCATATAAGGGGTGACTAAACGTCCTTTATAATTAAAAGCATTATATGCTCTTAGGATTTGTATGAAGGTTGTTTGCATACTATAGCCATAGGATGCGGTTGCTTTGTAGGATTTGCTTCGAAATTCTTTAGGGGATGGAATCTTGCCAGCATGTTCGTATGGTAGATCAATTCCCGTCTTAGATGCAAAACCAAAGTCTTTTAGTCCTTGATAGTATTCAAGGGGCTTTAGTTTTTGGGCTATTTGCAAAATGCCTATGTTTGAAGAATGCACTATGATATCTTCTACGCTTAAATACTGGTAGGAGTGTGAATCCCTTATGATATCTTTTCCTAGCCTATAGATACCATTGTGGGTATTTACCAAATCATAGGGATTTACCTTATCTTCGCGCAATAAAATTGCCAGAGTGATTGGTTTTATGACTGAACCTGGTTCGTATGAATATTCCGTAGCACTTGGATTTAGTCTTCTATAATCTTTTTTTCTTATGTGATTTGGATTAAATCTATTGCTTGTTGCTAGGCTTACAATCGCTCCTGTATTGCTTTGGATTATTCCTGCTACTATCTCTTTAGATCTAAGTTCCCTTTTGCTTTCATCTAAAATTTTCTCGATAGCCTTTTGTAGTTTTACGGATATGCTAAGCACTATATCAAATCCATCAATCCTTTCATTTTTCTTTGAATCTCCGTTTAGAATAACATTTCTTCCCGTATCTTTTGGACCTATTAAAAAGGCATCTTGTATGGGTTGCAATCTATAATCGTATGAATTTTCAATACCCTTTTCTCCCCTAAGTTTCCTGTCGTTTCCCCTTGAGATATATCCAGCAAATGGAGATAGGATGTCGTTATTTGGATATATTCTTTTTTCCCCATTCTCGCTAATGCTTATACCGCTTATGATGGGCTTTTTTGTTTTTGGATGTTCATAGGCTGTAAAAAATTTCATCATATACAATTTTCTCGAAAGCTCTCTAAGCTGTTTTGCTGTGTTTGTATCTATTTTTCGTGATAGAACTACGCTTCTTTTAGCTTTTTTGATAAGTTTTTTTATTCTTTTTGGATTATCTTTAGCATATATGGAATACAAATCCGCAAAGGCGTCTATCTTTTTATCGTCTATACTTCTAGCATCTACTCTAACCGTGTATAATTTCTTACTAGTGGCTATGGTGTAGCCATCGGCGCTTAATATATTTCCACGAATGGCAGATATCTTTTCACTTGTTTTTAGCCCCGGCAAATCCCTGTCTGCCTTCACCCAGTAAATTAAGGCACCAATAAAAATAACAAAGCCAAAGCTTATAAGCAAAAAAAGAAAAACAGCCTTAGCCTTTCTTTTGTCAAATTGTACATCTTGCATTTTGATAATCCGATAATGTTTATTGTTTGTTGTTGAGTTGTGATTGTAGCATGTTTTGTATTTAAGTGTTATAAATTCTAGACATGGCATTGGCTAAATTGTTATTTAGCCAATGCTGAAAACAGATAACTAGTAAGGTAAGCATTTTTTCAAAATGCCATTTATTTTTATGTTATTTTGTCAGTGTCTTAAATACGTTGATCAAAAGTTTGAAATATACTCGGCAATCTGCTCCATTTGTTCTTTGGAAAGCTTTGATGCTTGTGGATACATGAGGTTTTTCATGGCTCCGCCGTAGGATTTGTTTTTGTATCCTTCTAGGGCTTGGACGATCTTATCCTTTGACCAAGTGGCTATGATCTGACTTTTTCCAAGAGCTTTCTTTTCAGCCTTGCTGCCATGACAGGAAATGCAAGATGCATATAAGGTTTTGCCAACATCTAAATTTGCACTAGGTGTTTCTTTTTTAACTTCCTCTTTTGCTTCTTCGGCAGCCTTCCCTGTGTCTTTTGTGGCTTTGCCCATAACTTCCTTTGTGCCTTCTTTTACCTTTTCGACCGCATTTGAGGCGCTTTCTTTCACGCTATCAACCGCATTTGAAGTGGCTTCTTTGGCACTTTGGACCATGTCTGAAGTTTTCTCTTTCACGCTATCAACTGCGTTACTTGTCGCCTCTTTGGCACTATCGACTGCATTTGAAGTGGCTTCTTTTACACTATCAACTGCACTTTTTGTCGCCTCTTTAGTTCCTTGTGCAAGATCTGAAGCAGTGTCGCTTATGCTTTTAGTTACACTAGATGCACCCTTTTTTATCTTGTCGGTTATACTGCTTTTTTCAGCAACTTCTTGGGTATTTTGGCTAGCTTTATTGTCTTCTTTTGAATTACATCCGCTTAAAACCAAGCCAAGTATGGCCATTGATATGATGAGTTTTTTCATCTTGTCTCCTACAATTTTTTTATATGCAATTTCATGCAAGTGGTATAGTATCAAATATAAGTAAACATAGATCTAAATTTTTGAAAAAATCATTGTTTAGTAAGATTTGATATGGTAAAATTAAATCCCAAAGGAGATAGATGCGTCACTTAACCGATACAAAAGATTTTAGCAAAGAAGAGATTGTAAAGCTTTTTGAAAGGGCTAGGGAATTTTGCGATGGGAAGCCTAGGAATTTGCTTGATAAAAAGTTGATCATAACCATATTTTTTGAAAATTCTACAAGGACTTTAAGTAGTTTTGAGACTGCAGCAAAAAGATTGGGTGGGGAGGTTGTAAGGCTTGATGTCTCAAAAAGCTCTTCTTCAAAGGGCGAAACCCTATACGATACAGCAGCAAACCTAGATGCTATGGGCCCAGATGCCATTGTGGTTAGACACCAACATTCAGGGGTTCCGAAAATACTTTCAAAATATGTCCATTGTCCCATTTTAAATGGTGGAGATGGATGTCATGCTCACCCAACCCAAGCACTTTTAGATCTATTTACCATTCAAAGTTATTTACCAAACGTGAGTGGGAAAAAGATAGCCATAGTCGGAGACATACGAAATTCACGGGTGGCAAATAGTAATATTGAGCTTTTAAGTAGGTTTGGAATGGAGGTTATCTTGGTTGCACCGCCGCATTTTTTGCCCGATATACCCATAAGAAAAACCAATAATATAAAAGAAATCTTAGACGAGGTTGATGTTATCATGAGCCTAAGAACCCAAACAGAACGCCATGCAAATCAGATCTACGCTTCTTTGGAAGATTATGCCCATGATTTTTGCATAAGTGGGGAACTTTTGGGTGACAGGGATATACTAGTTCTTCACCCTGGTCCCGTTCATAGAAATATAGATATAGACGATGAAATGCTGCAAGATGAGCGGTGTAAGGTGCTTGAGCAGGTTAAAAATGGGGTTGCTATCAGGATGGCAGTTTTGGAAAAATTGATATTAAAAAATGGATGAGAAAATGAAAAAGATTAATTGGAATTTAAAAGATTTATTTGAAAATGAAGAAATGCTTGATGAGGAGACTCTATCGCTAGATAAAAAAGCTGAGGAATTTTCAAAAAAATATAAGGATAAATTATCTACTTTAAAAAGTGATGAATTTTTAGATGCAATAGAAAAATATGAGGAAATTTTGCAAGGAATGGGTAGGATTTTAAGCTATTCTTTTTTAAAATTTGCCACCGATTCAAAAGAGGGTGCTTTTTTGGCAAAATATCAAGAAAAATGCAATAAAATAGACGAAAAATTACTCTTTTTTGAGCTAGAATTTAACACCTTGCAAGAGCAAAATCAAGACAAATTGATATTTAAATGCGAAAAATATAGTTTTTATCTAGAGGGCTTAAAAAAGGCAAAGTCTCATCAGTTAAGCCAAAAAGAAGAAAGTTTGCTTTTAAAGCAATCAATGCTTGGTGCAAGTTCTTATTCTAGGCTTTTTGATGAACATTTTAGCACTTTAAAATTTAAATTTGATGGGGAAGAGCTTTCAGAAGAGAAGATTTTAAGCCTACTTCATAGCCCCGATAGAAATACAAGAAAAAAGGCTGCAAAATCTTTGAGTGAGGGTTTAAAACCCCATCAGCATCTGCTTGGTTATATTTTTAATATGATAAAAAAAGATTTGAAAATAAAATGCGAAATAAGAAATTATGAGAGCCTAGAAGCCCCGCGCCATGAAAATAACAAAATCAGCCAAAAAAGTGTGGATACCCTAGTGGAAGAAGCCCAGAAAAATTTTGGATTAGTTCATGAATACTATGATCTAAAAAGAAAACTTTTGGGATTTGATAAATTGTATGATTATGATAGATATGCACCCTTAGGCACTAAAGAAGAAATTTATAGCTTTGATGAGGCAAAAAAGGCTACCCTAAAAGCCTTTGGGGAGTTTTCACCCCAGTTTAGGCAAATAGCCCAAAAAGCTTTTGATGAAAGATGGATAGATGCGTATCCTGCAAAAGATAAAAGAAGCGGTGCATTTTCCCACCCTGGAGTCCCAGATGCCCATCCTTATGTGCTTTTAAACTATACCGATAAAAGGCGAGATGTTTTTACCCTAGCCCATGAATTAGGGCATGCCCTGCATCAGTATTTATCCCGAGATGTGGGTTATATATCTAGTGACACTCCCCTAACCACTGCTGAGACTGCCTCTGTTTTTGCCGAAATGCTTGTGTTTGATAGTTTGAAAAATGATCTTAGCGATGAGGAAAAAATACCACTTATAGCAGGGAAGCTAGAGGATATTTTTGCCACACTTTTTAGGCAGATAAATTTTACTACTTATGAGAGAAGGGTTCATGCCCATGAGGGGGAGTTGAGTTTAGATGATTTTAACTCTTACTGGATGGTTGAGAGTGAAAAAATGTTTGGCAAAAGCGTGGAATTGGGAGAGGATTATAAGATATGGTGGAGTTATATCCCTCATTTTATCCATTCGTCTTTTTATTGTTATGCTTATAGCTATGGACAACTTTTGGTTTTGGCTTTGTATGGGCTTTATAAGAGTAAAAAGATGGATAATTTTGTAGAAGTTTATACCAAGTTTTTAAGTCTAGGTGGAAGCAAGAGTCCAAAAGAATTGGTGGGAATGTTTGATTTTGATATAGATGATGGGGAGTTTTGGCAGATTGGTTTAAATGAGGTTAAAAATATGTTAAATGAATTTAAAGGATTGGTAGATGGGAGATGAATTTTTAGAAGATAGTGAATTTGTAAAGCTGATGGGTTCACACATAGGGGATGTTTTGGGTTTGCTTTTGGAAAGGGATGAGGACTTTTTTATATTGGTGAATTTACAAGGGGTAAGCTTTGATCCAGAATTGCCAAGCGAGATTGCAAAATCTTTTGAACCCATAATATCTTTTTCCATAAGCAATTATGCCAAAGAAAGTGCTGAACTTAATGGCAATATTTTTAGCTTTGAAACGGGCTTTGGAAGTGAAAATATAGGTTCAGTCGTAAGTGTAGATCTTGGTAAAATACTCCAAATTAGCATCAAAGATGCTGTTCTTTTAGTCAATACTTCCATTCCTGGAGAAGATGAAGACAAAGATGAGGATAAAATGGAAGAGGATCAAGAAGAAAGCTTAAACAAATCAATGGAAGCCATGCTCTCTAATCCTGAAAACAAAAAGTTTTTAAAATAGTAGCCAAGAGGCTACTATTTTACATTTTACACTTTGTCATTATATAGTTTACAACCCTATCCACAAAGGCATCTTGCTTGTCATCTTTCAAGCAAGCAACATATAGTTTTGTTTTAAATTTCAATCCCTTTACCCTTGAGATGTTAAGCTCTTTTTGATCTACGGAATCTTTCACAGCATATTTGGATAAAAATGCTATTAGAGGTTTTTTATCCTTGCTAATGGGAGTTCTTAGGAGGGTTTGCTTTATGGTTGTTGATGAACTTACCTCGCTTGCTATATCGAATTTTTCGTATTCTACCCCTTGTTTTGCCAGTTCACTTATGATCATATTGTAAGTTAGGGAATCATCCTCTCTCATTAGCCAATTATAATTTAGCAACTGATCTTTTTTAAGGTATGGGGGAAGTGGGGCTTTTGAACATAAAACTAGCTCATCGCTTATCCATTCTCGAAATAGAATAGAATTGTTAGGAACCACATTTCTAACTAGGGCTAGATCAACCTTTTTGTCAGCAAGCAGGGCTAAAACTTCGCTTGAAGTTCCTAGTTTTATGCTAACATCATTTCCGATCGCCTCTTTTATATCCCCTAAAAAGCAAGGAACCATGTATTTTCCTATGGAATTAGATGCACCTATGACAAAGGTTATCTTTTTATCCATTATTCTTAATACTTCTTTTTCTAGATTGCTTAGGAATTTTTCTAATTTTTGGGCAACCTTGTATAATTCCTTCCCTTCCTTAGTTAGACCAATCCCATTTTTCTTTCTATCGACTATGGGCGCCTTTATATAACCTTCTAGGAGCTTTATTTGTTGGGTTACTGCAGGTTGAGAAATGCCTAACTTTTTAGATGCTCTTGAAAAACTTTTTTCCCTAACCACGGTTAAGAATGTATTTATCTTTGAAAAGTCTTTTAACATAATCTTTCCTTTTATTAATCTAGCAGTATAATAACATAACATGATAAAAATTACAAGTTAAATGGCTCATAATTGGGTATCAGTATTTCCTTATGTTATTTTTGTTACAATATTACACTATTTTCGAACGAAATAATTATTAAAAGAGAAGATATGCAAAATATATTGAGCGATTTAAATGAGTTTCAATTAGAAGCAGTTAAAGAAGTAGATAACCCCATATTAATCCTAGCAGGAGCAGGAAGTGGAAAAACAAAAACCATAACCTCCAGACTTGCTTACCTAGTGGGTGAGGTTGGCATAGATCCCTCTTGCATTTTAACCCTTACTTTTACCAATAAAGCAGCAACTAGCATGAGAGATAAGGCATTGGATCTTTTGAGGGGTATAGATAAGCCTGTTTTGTATCCTCCCCTTTTATGCACCTTCCATAAATTTGGACTTTTATTTTTAAAATTTAATATAAATAAATTAAATAGAGCCAATACCTTTGTAGTTATAGATACTGACGATAAAAAGCGCATTTTAAAGTCTTTTAATTCTGAAATTCCCATTCCCATGTTAGCTAGTGAAATCTCGAAATATAAAAATTCTCTCATAACTCCCACAATGGCAAAGGAAAGGGCTGAGCAAAAATACTATAAAGAAATAGCCCTTATTTACGAAAAATATGAACAATACATCCTTAGTAACAATCTTGTTGATTTTGACGATCTTATAGCCTTGCCCTATAAAATCTTGGATGAAAATGAGGATTTATGTGAGCAGATAAGCAATCGCTATCAATATATCATGGTGGATGAATACCAAGATACCAATGATTTGCAGTATAAATTATTGAAAAAAATGTGCCATACCCATCAAAATATTTGTGTTGTTGGGGATGATGATCAGAGTATTTATGGATGGAGGGGGGCAAATGTGAAAAATATTTTAGAATTTGCCGATAATTTTAAAAATACTAAGGTTATAAAATTAGAAAAAAATTACCGCTCCACAAATCAAATCCTAAAAGCTGCAAATGAGCTTATAGATCACAATAGAAATCGCCTAGGCAAAACCCTAATTAGCGAAAATGGAGACGGGAAAGAGATAGAATTTATAGAAGCTCAAGATGAGATGATGGAATCTAGCATGATAGCAAAGCGAATAAGAAAGCTTATAGATTCCAGAGTAGATCCTAGACAAATCGCCGTTCTTTACCGCATTAATGCCCTAAGTCGTTCCATTGAAGAGGGTTTAAACAAAGAGCGAATTGCCTACAAAATGGTAGGTGGAGTAAAGTTTTACGAAAGAGCCGAGATAAAAGATGTTATAAGTTATCTTAGGATTATAGCAAATCCCCATGATGATTTTTCCTTTAGGCGCATCTTAAATCGACCAAAAAGAGGCATAGGCAAAGTTGCCATGGATAAGATTTTAAAAGGAGCTTATGAACATAAGACATCCATTTATGATTTTATCAAATCCCACCAAGACCAACTAATCAAAGATTTAAATAAAAAAAGCATAAAAGCCTTAAATGATTTTGTTGATGAGCTTGATAATATGATAAGTACTAGCGAAGAATCTATCTATAATGTAGCCGATAGGCTAGAAGATGCCTTTGGATTAAGGGCTTATTATTCAAAGCTTCCTGATGCCATAGATAGGGTTTCAAATATAGACGAATTTTACGGACTTTTCCGCGACCAGATAAAGCAAACCCCCGATATTAGTATAGATGGATTTTTAAATGACCTTGCCTTACAAAGCGACCAAGATCAAATAGATGCAGAAAATATTTCCATTATGAGTGTCCATGCGAGCAAAGGTTTGGAGTTTGATTATCTTTTTGTTATTGGTTTAGAGGAGGGATTTTTTCCTCTCATCGGAGATGGAAGCGACATAGAAGAAGAAAGGCGCTTGGGTTATGTGGCTATAACTAGGGCTAGGAAGGAGTTGGTTTTAAGCTGTTCGCAAAGTAGGTTTTATAAAGGACGCAGAACTGATCTAGCAAAGAGTAGGTTTTTGACTGAAAGTGGGGTTTGTCAGGGAAGCTTGGTTCTTGAAAAAAGCACTTCTTTTAAAAAGGGCGATTTAGTTAAGCATAAGATTTTTGGAATGGGTAGAATTTTGGAAGTGAGCAAGGTAAAGCGAGAATTTAAACTAAAGATTAACTTTGGTGGTACGAAAAAAGACATCCTAGCTTCCTTTGTCGAAAAGATTTGATGGATAATCGCATCTTTGTTGCCCATAAGCCTCCAAATATGGTCTGCAACCGCTTTTTAACCCAGATCAAATGCAAATATAAGGTTAAAAAAGCTGGTTTCTCAGGCACCCTAGATCCCTTCGCAAAAGGGGTTTTAATCATCGCTTTTAATCAATACACCAAACTTTTTAGATTTTTAAAAAAAACTCCAAAAACCTACAGGGCAACCCTTTGGCTAGGGGCTAGAAGCGACACTTTAGATATTGAGGGTATAAGTGAAATTTCTTGTGTAAAAGACTTTGAGCTTGAGAAAATAAAGTTGATTTTTCAAACTCTTACATGTAAACTGGAATTTATTCCGCCAAAATATAGTGCCAAAAAAATAAATGGAACAAGGGCTTATAAGTTAGCAAGAAGTGGTAAGGAATTTGAGATAAAAAAGCAAACTATGGATGTTTATGATATAAAATTTTTATCCTACTGCCATCCTTTTTTAAGCTTTGAAGCTAGTGTGAGTGAGGGTGGATATATAAGAAGTTTAGGAGAGCTAATAGCCCAAAAATTAGGCGTTAATGGTGCTTTGAGTTCTTTGGAGAGATTAAGGGAGGGAGAATTTTTTTATCAAGATGAAAAACCCTTAAATCCCCTTGAATTTTTAGATGTAAAAGAAAATGAATATTTGGGTAATGCTTTAGATATCAAGCTTGGTAAAAAGTTAGATTTGAGAGATTTTAAGATGCAAGATGATGGAGTTTATCTTGTAAAAAGTAAAGATGAATTTGCTATAATTAGCATAAAAAATGATTTGGTAAAATATGAATTAAATAAGGTAAAATTATGAGAAAAAAGGCTTATGCTAAGGTAAATATTTTTTTAAAAATTGTTGGTAAGAGGGGGAATTATCATGAGCTCTTATCAAGATTTATGAGGGTTGATAGTCTTTATGATGAACTTATCTTAAAAGAAAAGACAAGTAAGGATGAATTTGAATTGGTCGGTGATTTTACCTGCGAATACGAAAACAACACCATAGTAAGGGCATATAAGGCCTTAAAACAAAGCGGCTTTGAAGAGCCATTAAAAAGCTTTTTTAAGGATAAAAGTTTACATGTGGAAAAAAATATTCCCTCCTTTGCGGGACTTGGCGGAGGAAGCAGTGATGGGGCTAGTTTTTTACTTTTATGCAATGAATCAATGGGGCTTGGATTGGGCAAAAATGAACTTGTAAATATCGGCTTAAAAGTCGGTGCTGATGTGCCATTTTTTATTCATGAGTATAAAAGTGCAAATGTTAAAGGCATTGGCGACATAGTGGAAGAATTTGAAGAGGATTTGCTAGATTTTGAGATATTAACACCCCCCATACAATGTTCAACCGCTGAAGTTTTTAAAAATTTTTCAGCCAAATTTGACCTTGGAAATATAAATAAGGCTTGGCAAAACTGCTCATCAAAGGCATTGTTAGAAAATTTTGATGGCAAAAGTTTGAATGATTTGTGCAAAAGTGCCTTTGATCTATATCCAGCATTAAATGATTATTATAAAAAAGGCTATTTCATGAGTGGGAGTGGAAGCAGTATGTTTAGGATAAAAAATGGGTAAAACAATAGCAAGAAACAAAAAAGCTTTTCATGACTTTGAGATTTTAGAGACTTATGAGGCTGGCATAGAGCTTAAAGGAAGCGAGGTAAAGTCCATACGAATGGGTAGAGTTAACCTAAAAGATAGCTATGTTCGAATAATAAAAGGCGAAGTTTTTTTGGTCGGTTCGCACATAAGTTACCTGCAGACGGCAAACCCCCTTTATCGCCCCGAAGAAAAGCGAGATAGGAAACTACTTTTACATCGCAAGGAGATTGACAAACTTTTTGGAAAAATCTCCCGTGATGGGCTAACTATGGTGGCTTTGAGTTTGTATTTGAGCGGTAAAAATAAAGTAAAAGTAAAAATCGCCCTAGCTCGTGGTAAAACCTTACATGATAAAAGGGAAACCCTAAAGCGAAAAGAAGCGGACAAAGAGGCTAAGATGGCGATGAAAAATTTTGCCAGGGGCGGTTAATTTTATATTTACGTCTAAAAATTATAATAAGAACAAAGGATAAAAATGAGATTTAGTTTACTTTTGATGATAGCCCTAGTTTTTAGTGCGTGTTCGGATAAGCCAAAAGAAGAGCAGCACTATATCGAAAAACTTTACAAAAGGGGTGATGTTATAGTTTTAAAAGGTGTTGAAGGCGGTGTTAAAAAGTTAAAAAGATTGGATAGGGGTTTTGAGATCGTGGGTGAGGAGGATAAGATTTTGATGCTTGATTTTTTTGGTACCTTTTGTCCCCCTTGCCAAAAAGAAGCGTCTGCCTTAACTGCTTTGCAGATAGATTTTAGCGATAAAATGACTATGATAGGCTTAACAAGCTTTGAGGAAGTGAGTGATAAATATGTGGTGGAGAATTTTTCAAATAAGTATGGAGCCCATTATTTTATAGCAAATTCTAAAAAAAATGCTCGCATCGCAAAGAGTGTTTTGGAAGATATTGCCTATTTAGATCCCATGCAATTGCCCTTTAAAGTGGTACTAAAAAATGGAAAATATCAAATCTTAAAGGATGTTTGGTATGGCAAGGATGATGGGAGATTTTACATAGGTGATGTGGGCATAAAAACCATAAGAGAAGATTTAGAAAAACTAATAGGAAAATAAATGGCAACAAAAGAACAGGTAAAAAATAAAGAAAAATTAAAACTAGATGGGCCCTCCCGCTATAAGGTTGTGCTTTTAAACGATGATTATACGACTATGGATTTTGTGATAGAAATCTTGATGAGCATTTTTGCCCTAAGTTCTGAAGAAGCAGTGGCTATCATGATGAAAATCCACGAAAAGGGTAAGGGAGTTTGTGGGATATATCCCTATGAAATTGCTGAAACAAAGGCGATTCAAGTGGAGCAAACAGCAAGGGCGAATGGCTTTCCTTTAAGGGCTATTTTGGAAGAGGAGTAGGATTTGTTAGATAAGCATTTAGATAAGATTTTAAATCAAGCCCTCGAATTTGCTAGGGAAAATAAACATGAATATATAACCATTGAGCATATTTTTTATTGTTTGCTTTTAGAAGAAAGCATAGAAGAGATTATCACTTCATGTTATGGGGATGTTGGGCATTTGAAGTCAAATTTGAAAAAATATTTTAAAAAAAATTATAAGCTAGTAGATAAGGGAAATTATGAACCCTTTGAAACCATAGCTTTGAGCAGAACCATAGATAGGATGGTAAATCATGTAAGATCTGCCCATAAAAATCAAGCCAAGATAGAAGATTTACTAGTTGCTATCATGGATGAGGAGCATTCTTATTCTTGCCATCTTTTAAGCAATCAAGATATAAGTAAGCTTGATATCCTAGAGGCTATTACCAACCTAAAAACCCCGCATCTAGATCCAGAAAAAAAGGATAAAAAACAAGATTCTTTAAGTATTTATACAAGGGATTTGATAGGCGAAGCTAAGGATAAAAAGATAGACCCACTAATCGGCAGAGAACAAGAGGTTTCTAGAATGATTCAAATTTTGTGCCGCAGAAAAAAGAATAACCCCTTGCTTGTTGGAGAGCCAGGAGTTGGTAAAACTGCCATAGTTGAGGGTTTAGCCTTGATGGTTAGCGAAAAAAAAGTTCCAAAGGTTTTGGAAAATGTTAGTATTTACGCCCTTGATATTGGCTCACTTTTGGCTGGAACAAAATATCGTGGGGATTTTGAAAAAAGACTTAAAAAAATCATAAATGAACTTGAAAAAATCGAAAACTCCATCATCTTCATAGATGAAATCCACACCATAGTAGGAGCAGGAAGTACAAGCGGGGGATCTATGGATTTGTCAAACCTTTTAAAGCCTTCCCTTGCATCTGGAAAAATCCGTTGCATAGGTGCTACAACCTACATGGAATATAGAAATTTTTTGGATAAAGATAAGGCACTTTCTCGCCGTTTTGCCAAGATAGATGTGGATGAACCAAGCTTAGAAGATACTTATAAGATACTTTTAGGACTTAAAGAGCATTATGAAAAACACCATGATATAAAATATCCAAATGAGGTTTTAAAAGCCTCAGTTAATTTGGCTAAAAAATATCTTCAAGATAGGTTTTTGCCCGATTCTGCCATAGATTTGATAGATGAGCTAGGAGCTTCTTTTAGGCTTTTAGACAAGAAAAAATCAAAGGCAACAATGGCTGATTTGGAAAACACCCTAGCTAGGGTTGCAAATATTCCAAGCCGCCAAGTAAGTTCAAACGATACAGCCTTACTTAAAGATTTACAAAGCAAATTAAAAAGCGAAGTTTTTGGGCAAAATGAAGCCATAGAAGAGCTTTGCAAGTCCATAAAACGCTCCCGTGCAGGTTTGGCAAACCCAAACTCTCCCATAGGAGTATTTTTATTTGCAGGTCCAACGGGAGTTGGAAAAACCGAGGTTTCAAAATCTTTAGCAAGAAATTTAGCCGTTAATTTTGAAAGGTTTGATATGAGTGAGTACATGGAAAAACATGCCCTTTCACGATTAATCGGTGCACCTCCAGGATATGTGGGTTTTGAGGATGGAGGACAGCTTACAAAGTCCATAAGAAAGCATCCTTATAGTGTTTTATTGCTCGATGAAATCGAAAAAGCCCATGGGGATTTGATAAATGTTTTACTTCAAGTTTTTGACAATGCAACCTTAACGGATAACAATGGAGAAAAAACTGATTTTAGAAATGTTATCATCATCATGACTTCAAATCTAGGAGCAAAAGAAACAAATCAAGTCGGCTTCCAAAAAGATAGCAGTTTTAGGGCAAATGAAGCTATCAAGGATTTTTTTAGTCCCGAATTTATAAATCGTCTTGATAAAATCGTCCACTTTAAACCTCTTTCAAATTCCATCATGTTAAATGTGGTCCAAAAAATGATAAATGAACTACAAAACCAGTTAAAAGAGAAAAATATTACTATTAAAATTACCCAAAAAGCAAAGCAATACTTAGCCAAAAAAGGTTATAGTGATACTTTAGGAGCTAGGGTTATGGCTAGGGTCATAGGCGATGAGCTTAAAACCCCTTTGAGTGATGAGATACTTTTTGGAAACTTAAAAAAGGGTGGAGTTGTAAAGATTGGTATAAAAAATGATAAATTGATTTTTAAATATGAGTGAATTTTTTGTACCCAAGTTAGATCCAAATTGCTATACCTTTTCCAAAGTTTCAGGTCATGAAGAAGTGGTCGCTTGGGGTGGGGATCTAAATCCAAATAGGCTAATAGCTGCTTATAAAAGTGGTATTTTCCCATGGTTTAATGAAGATGATCCCATCTTGTGGTGGTGTCCTAACCCTAGATGCGTTTTGTTTTTAGAAGATATAAAAATCTCCAAAAGCCTAAAAAAAAGCTTAAAAAAATTTACCATAACCTACGATAAGGATTTTTCCTCAGTGATACGCCAATGCAGGCAGGTTAGATCAAGCAAAAATGAAGATACTTGGATAAGTAAAGACATGATAAAATCCTACGAAAGCCTACATAAAAGAGGTTTTGCCCACAGCGTTGAGACTTGGTATGAGGGCGAATTGGTAGGTGGACTTTATGGGGTTTGCATGGGTAAGATTTTTTGTGGCGAGAGTATGTTTAGTAAAAAAAGTGATGCATCTAAAGTTGCCCTTGTAAATTTAGTGCAAAAATTGCAAAAATTTGGTTTTGAATTGATAGATTGCCAAGTTTCAAACCCCCATCTTTTATCCCTAGGAGCAAAAGAAATCCCAAAAAAAGAGTTTCTAAAAAAGCTCCAAATTGCCATAAATCAACCAAGTGGATTTGATGAATTCTCTCAATTGGGAAATTTTTGATGTTTTATAAAACTATTTAACTAACTTATGTTAAAATACAAAAAATAAATTTTAAGGAAGAAAATGTATCTTTTTACATCAGAAATTGTAAGTGCTGGTCATCCAGATAAATGTGCGGATATTATATCTGATACTATAGTGGATGAATACATAAAAAATGACCCAAATTCAAGGGTTGCTAGTGAAGTTTTTGTGGCTGGAAAACATGTTATTATAGGTGGGGAGGTTAGTTCCAAGCTTGAACTTAGTCAGAAAGATTATGAAGATTTGGTTAAAAAAGCTCTAATTCGTATAGGATATACGGGCGATGGTGGTTTTACGCGAAAGCAGTGTTTGCATCCAGATGATGTGAAAGTTCAAGTTTTGTTAAATCAGCAAAGTCCAGACATTAACCAAGGCGTTGACCAAGAAAGTGGTGAGATAGGTGCGGGAGATCAGGGTATTATGTTTGGTTTTGCAACGGATGAGACGGAAAATTTTATGCCCTCAGCCATAAGCTATGCTAGGATGATTTGCGATAAGGTTTATGCTTATGCCCTAGAAAATAAGGATTTGCTTGGCGTTGATATAAAAACCCAAGTTACCATTGATTATGGTACAAAGGAAAATTTTGAAGAATGCCGTCCACAAAAAATCCACACCATAGTCGTTTCGGCCCCATCTAATGAAAATTTAGATATCAAAGAAGTTAGAAAGATTATAAAAGGCTTGATAGATACTTCCGGGCTTCCAAGTAAGCTTTATGATCCAGATAATACCATCATTCACATTAATCCAACGGGTAGATATGTAAACCATAGTTCCTTGCACGATAGTGGTTTGACAGGTCGAAAACTCATAGTCGATAGCTTTGGTGGATATTCTCCAATCGGAGGCGGGGCACAATCTAGCAAGGATTATACAAAGGTTGATAGAAGTGGACTTTATGCAGCCCGCTGGATAGCAAAACATATAGTCGCAGCAGGGTTAGCAAAAAAATGCATAGTTCAGCTTAGCTACGCCATCGGAGTTGCAAAACCAGTTTCGCTTTCAGTCGATACTATGGGGACTTATACTTGCTTGAATGATGATGAATTGTCAGATTTTGTTATGAAAACTTTTAAGCTAACCCCAAAATGGATAACCGATAAATTTGGTTTAGATAAACCTAGTAAAGATACTTTTTGGTATGCGAATGTTGCTTCTTACGGACAGGTTGGAAAGGATTCTTATCCTTGGGAAAAGCTAGATGAGATAGAGCTTTTTAAAAATCTCAAAAAGGCATAAAATGAAAAAATTACTTTTAGTCCTAATGGCGCTTATTTTTACCCTAGGTTGTTCTGTAAATAATCCTAGCAGAACTGAAACTATAAAATTTATAGGTCAATACGATAAAAATATACGTGTAAGATTAAGTTCAAAGGACCATTTCCAAACAGCCCTTATGAGCGATCATTTAGGCAATAAATATAAGCTCAAAAATGCTGTTAGCGGAAGTGGAGTTAGGCTTGCAAATGAAGATGGAGTTGAAATTCATTTTAAAAGAGGTGAGGGAATTTTACGTTTAGGAAAGGGAAAAAAGGATATTTTTCTAAGATATAAAGAGTAGATTTGTTTGTACTTTTTTAGATGCAGATTATTAAGAGGAGGTGAATTATGAAAAAAGCGTTTTTTTATGCCTTGTTAGGCTTATTTTTTATCTCTTGTGGTGGCGGAAGTGGTGGAAGCAACCATTTTTCAAAACCAAAATGTTGTAATAACATCATAAAAAGCGGCAGCTTGATTGAAAAAGATTATGCTCCTTTAGCCCAAATGTCAAAAACCATAAAGGTTATAAAAACCAAATCTGAGCTTGATAGGTATTTTTCTTTTATAGGGGATGAAAAAAGTCCACAAATAGATTTTACCAAAAGCCAGGTTTTAGCTATTTTTATGGGATCTAAAACCACTGGTGTTTATTCTTTAAATATTAAAGGAATTGATGAACAAAATAATATTTACATAGAAAATAAACTTCAAAGTCATGATTGTAAGGTTACTGCTGATATGGCTTATCCCTATGCTCTTGTAAAATATCCAAAACCACAAAGCGATTCAAAAGAGTTAGCTATAAAAGAAAGTTATATTCACACCGATACAGGAGGGGGTTGCCCTGAAATTTATGTAATTCCATTTAAGGTTCAATTTGAAGATATATCTGGCTTTGAAAGCTCACTAGGGAAAAGTAAAAATTTTGGAGTTATAAGACGCAAAGAAAGATTTGATGAGGTTTTTATTGGCAGTGAGAAACCTAGTGTTGATTTTGAAAAAGAAACTATCATCTATGCCCATTTAGGAACCTTTTCTAGGGCCGGACATGATATAAAGATAGATAAAATTATGCGAGAGGAAGAGTATACAAAGGTTTATATAAAAAGTTATTATTTGGATAAAACTTGCCCTTCAGCTTTGGTAATTACAAGCCCTAAGGTTTTTGTTAAGATTCCTAAAAAAGATAGTTATAATATTATTTTTGAGGAAGAAAAAGACATCGTAAGATGCGCAATATAATAGTTAAAAATCAGTTCTAGCATGCAAAATGTCAAATTCTTTTAAGAAATCAAAGAGTATGGGGTTTTGTTTAGGATAGATTATCTCACTTTTTGAACCATTTACGCTGTGGTAGATGGTTGTGTGGTTTAGGTTTGCATTTAGCAAGAGCAAAAGATGTTGTATAAGTGGCTCAAAAGAAGGGGTAAACCAAGCATTATTTGACATGGCTATCATGAATTTTGGTTTGTTTTTGTAAAGTAGAGAGGTTGTGGCCTCAAAACAGATAGCATTTCTTATATTTATGCCTTTTATCTGATAATCCTGGGGGTTTTTTGCTGTGGAAAAATCTTCGGCTCCTTCGTAAAAAATTTCATTTATCCACTTTTTTAAGAAATTTGGCATGGGTATTTCTTCGCCAAAGGGAACTAGGATTACTTTATGAAAGATGCTTGTTTTTCCGTCTGCAAATACATAAGTTGAATTATAAAACTTTTTATTTTCATAGGTTAGAGCACCTGTGATGATTGTGATTTTTTGGGATTTTTTTTCTAGCATATCCATTAGCTTTGGTATGCGATTTAGAAAAAGCGTGAAGGCGCTTTCTGGGAAGATTATTATTTCTTTTTTCTCTTTTATGGCTTGGTTGATTTTTTGTATATTTTCTCTTACAAATTGGCTTGTCAATTCCTTTTTCCACTTATCCTCTTGGGGAATTTGGCTGTTTATGAGGGAGATGGAAAATGGCAATTGGTTTTTGGCTAGATCTACTTTAGTATTTAAGCTAAAAAGTAAAAAAACCACAGCAAAAAGTTTTTTATATCCTTTTAGGGTGGACAAACAAAGCACAAAAAATATAAAAGCAAATAAACTAATATAATCAAGCCCAAAGGGAGTATTTAAAAGCAAAAGTCTAAAATCAAGCCAATTAAATCCAAAAGGAGGCAAAAAACTCACAAAAGCGACCAGCAAAAAAGCCCTAATCCAAGTATTTTTGACCACAAGCGAGGGTAAAAGAAATATAAATCCGTATCCAAGGGCTATAAATAGGCAAGCCACTGGAAAAAGATAGGCAAAACCATAATAAATAAAACTAAAACCTATCCAATAAAACCAAAAAAGTCCCACAAAAAACCCGCTAAAAAACCAAACGGGAGACTTTTCTTTAAATAGGATGTAAAAGCCGATTATAGGCATTGGAGTATAAAAAAAAGGATTTTGCAATCCAAAATGATGAAAAACTAAAAAAACTGATAGAAAAATTCCTACAAAAAAGCCTTTTATTATATTTAAAGTGGTAAAATAATCCCTTACAAAATTTTTAACAAAGGAAAGACATGCAAAACGGAGATTTGATAAGTTCACTTTTACCCCTTGTCGCACTATTTGCGATATTTTATTTTTTGGTTATAAGACCACAACAAAAACAGGCTAAAGAGCACAAAGCTATGATAGAAGCCCTAAAAAAGGGTGATAAGATCATAACAAATGGCGGAATTATCTGCGAAGTGGTAAAACCTGAGGAAGATTTTATCAAAGTTAAGCTTAATGATGATGTAGTTGTTAAGATTTCTCGCGAATATGTTGCAAAGAAAATCAATAAAATAGAGAGCGAGAAAAATGGGTAAATTTTTAAATTACCGCCTTGTGATTTTTACAATCGCATTGATTTTTGGGTTTGGGTTTTCCATGCCAACCCTTTTGCAAACAAGTTCAGGATCTAAGATAACCTTAGGACTTGACTTGCAGGGTGGTTTGCACATGCTCTTAGGCGTGCAAACCGATGAGGCTATAAAATCAAAGATAAAATCCATAGCATCTAGTGTTAAATTTTATACAGATGATAATGACATCATCATAGAAGATCTAAAAACAACCCCTGGAGGTGTTATTTTTACCCTTTTGGATGATAGCGAAGTTAAAAATATTGAAAAAATGATCAAAGATATAAAGGGCATAACAAAAAAAGAAGAAAAGCTCCACTACACCTTAACTTTAACCGAGCAAGAAAAGCTTGATACTATCGAATACGCCATCAACCAAGCAGTCGAAACCATAAGAAACAGACTTGACCAATTTGGCCTAGCTGAGCCAACCGTTGCAAGGCAGGGCAAAGATAAGATTTTAGTTGAAATTCCTGGTATCAAAACTGGAGCCGAAGAGCAAAGGGCTAGGGAGCTTATAGCAAAGGCTGCTCATTTGCAACTTATGAGCGTTGATGAGAAAAGAAGCGACCAAGTTTACAATATGAGCAATGCAGAGGCCGCGCAATATGGAGATGTTATCTATGTGGATGCTAGGGATGAAAACCAAAAGCACCTTTTACATGCAATTCCAATACTTGATGGAAGCATGCTTACAGATGCAAAAGTAGGATTTGATCAGCAAAATCAGCCTTTGATTAACTTTTCACTAAATTCCCAAGGGGCTAAAATATTTGGGGATTTTACTGGCAAAAATGTTGGCAAGCATCTAGCTATCGTTTTGGATAGCAAGGTTTATTCTGCCCCTGTAATACGTGAGAGAATAGGTGGTGGAAGCGGTCAGATAAGCGGAGGATTTAGCATAGAAGAAGCTAGAGATGTGGCTATTGCTCTAAGAAGTGGAGCCTTGCTTGCACCTGTGAAATTGCTTGAAAAAAGAAGTGTTGGTCCTTCTTTGGGAGCTGATAGCATAAAGGCTAGCTTGATAGCTTTGATCTTAGGCTTTATCGCTGTTGTAATTTTTATGATACTCTACTACGGGCTTGCTGGAATTATAGCAAATATTGCACTAATAGCCAACCTTTTCATCGTTTTAGCCGTTATGGCACTTTTTGGGGCAACCTTAACCTTGCCAGGAATGGCGGGAATTGTTCTAACCGTTGGTATGGCGGTGGATGCGAATGTTATCATCAATGAACGTATTCGTGAACTTTTGCGCCAAGAGGCCAGTGTGGCAAAGTCAGTTGAACACGGCTATGCCAATGCTATGAGTGCCATTTTAGATGCAAATATCACAACCCTAATCGCTGCGGTTATACTTTATGCCTATGGAACAGGACCTATTAAGGGTTTTGCGGTTACCATGAGCATAGGTATCTTAGCTTCTATGCTAACTGCGATCTTAGGAACCCATGGGATTTATGATTGGCTAATGCCACGCATTGAAAGAAGTAAAAAAGTCAAACTTTGGTTTGGGATAAAAAGGGGCTAGGATGCAGATATTTTCAAAAGATAAAACATACGATTTTATGAAGCTTAGCCGTTTTTTTGTGGCTATTTCGCTTATTATTATGTTAGTCTCTTACGGACTTTTAGGTTTTAAAGGGATTAATTATGGTATAGATTTTTCAGGCGGGACCTTGGTTCAAGTAAAGTATAGCAAAAAAGCGCCTATTCCCCAGATAAGAGAGCAGTTATCAAAGGTAAAGCTTTTCCAAAATGCTAGCGTTACCGAGTTTGGTTCAGATGATGAGATAGTTATAAGATTTCCAAGTTCATCAGGTGAACTAGGAAGTGATGTGGGCGATAAGGTAAGAGGGCAATTAAAAGGCACGGGAGAGTATGAAATTCGCCGTGTTGATATAGTTGGTCCAAAGGTTGGCGGAGAGCTAAGAGAAAAGGGTTTAATGGCGATGATGATATCCATAGTTGCTATCTTGCTTTATATCGCCTTTAGGTTTGAGTGGAGATTTGCCATAGCCTCAGTTATAGCCTTGATACACGATATTTCCATAACCATAGGCGCTTTGGTGTTTTTTGGTATAGATGTAAATTTAGATATCCTAGCTGCACTTTTAACCTTGCTCGGGTATTCATTAAATGATACCATTATCGTTTTTGATAGGATTCGTGAGGGTATTAGGGAAAGTAGGATATTTGATTTATTTAAGATCATAAACGAATCAGTTTCAAAGACCTTATCGAGAACTTTTTTAACCTCACTAACCACATTTTTTGTTGTTTTAACCTTATTTTTATTTGGCGGGGAGATAATCCACGGCTTTGGATTTACCCTTCTCATAGGCGTTGTGGTTGGAACTTATAGCTCCATCTTTATAGCGTCTCCTATGTTAAAAATATTAGGTTTTGATGTGAAAAAGTTTAAAGAAAAAGAAGCCGAAAAAGAAAAGATAAGAATTCAAAAAGAAAAAATGCGCGCCCAATACGAAAAAGGCGTGGTATAAGGAGTAAAGTATGGATTGGGGAAAAGTTTTTTTTATATTTTTTACCTTGATGAGTTTAACAACCACGGCTGGGTTTTTGTATGAAGATAATGCCACAGCACTTTTTATAGCTGCTAGTATAAATCTTGTTTCAACCTTGCTGAAAATTGGTGTTAAAAATGTTTTAGCAGCGGAGCTTTTTGCATCTTCTTTGGTAGCAGACTTGCACCTAATCCCAGCTTTTATAATCCTAGTTTTATATAACAATCTAACTATTGCCATAACCCTAGCCATTGGAGCTGTTATAGCAAATGCTTTTTCCATAGGGCTTGTTTTGATAGAGGCGGCAAAAACTAGAGAGGAATTTTAATGGACTATAAGCCAAAAGAGATAGAGAAAAAATGGCAAGATATTTGGCTTAAAACCCGAGCTTTCGAGCCAAGCGATGATAGATCTCTTCCTAAAAAATATATCCTAAGCATGTTCCCATATCCAAGTGGGCGAATCCACATGGGACATGTTAGAAATTATAGCATAGGCGACTCGATTGCTAGATTTTACAAAAAGCAAGGCTACAATGTCTTGCATCCAATAGGCTGGGATAGCTTTGGAATGCCCGCTGAAAATGCTGCCATAAAGCATAAAACTCACCCTAAAAAATGGACCTATGAAAATATCGACTATATGAGGCGTGAGTTAAACACCTTGGGATTTTCCTTCTCAAAAGAAAGGGAATTTGCAACTTCAGATGAGCTTTATACCAAGCATGAGCAAGGTTTTTTTATCGACATGTACGAAAAAGGGCTTGTTTATAGGAGGGAAAATCTTGTAAATTGGTGCGATGATTGTGATACTGTTTTAGCGAATGAGCAAGTTGAAGAGGGTTGTTGTTGGCGTTGTGGCAATGAAGTTATTCAAAAGCAGATGCAAGGGTATTATCTAAAGATTACAAAATATGCCGATGAATTGCTAGACGATCTAAAAGAGTTAGAGGGCAAATGGCCAAAGCAAGTGCTAACTATGCAAGAGAATTGGATAGGAAAAAGTAATGGTTTGGAGTTTGAGTTTGAACTCGATGAGGAAAGCAAGGCTAAGCTTGATGGTATTGAGCGATACAAAGTTTTCACAACTCGCCCTGATACCATTTTTGGGGTTACATATTCAGCCCTAGCACCCGAACATCAGATAGTTAAAACTTTGATAAAAAACGGACATTTAAGGGATGAAATTGTAGCCAAGATAGTCTCTATGTGTAAGTTAAGTTCCCGCGATAAGCAAAGTTCCAAAAAGGAAGGCTACGATCTAGGCATAAATGTAATTCACCCTTTAACAGGGGAAAAGGTACCCGTTTGGGTGGCAAATTTTGTTTTGATAGAATATGGTGGTGGTGCGGTTATGGCGGTTCCTGCCCATGATGAAAGGGATTTTGAATTTGCAAGTGAATTTGGACTGCCCATTAGGCAAAGCATAAAACCATCTAAGGGCGAATACAATCCAAATGAAGCTTACGCAGAGCCTGGAATTTTGGTAAATTCGGGCGAATTTACAGGATTAAAATCAAAAGATGCGATCAAAAAAATAATTTATCATTTTGAACAAAATAATCTTGGTAAAAAAGTTACAAATTATAAATTAAGAGACTGGGGAATTTCTCGCCAAAGATATTGGGGTGCTCCCATTCCTATGGTTCATTGTTCTAAATGTGGCTTGATCCCAGAAAAAAAAGAAAATCTTCCAATTGCCTTGCCTGAAAACGTGGAAATTACTGGTTCAGGAAACCCCCTTGATAATGCCCATGAATGGAAAAGGGTAACTTGTCCAAAATGTGGATGTGAAGCAGTTAGGGAGAGCGATACCATGGATACATTTTTTCAATCTAGTTGGTATTTTTTGCGCTATGCATCTAATCCAAAAAATTGGGAAAATGAGGCTTTTAATAAAGAAGATGTGGCTTATTGGCTAGGGGTTGATCAGTATATTGGTGGTATTGAGCATGCCATCATGCACTTACTTTATGCAAGATTTTTTACTAAGGTTTTAAGGGATTTTGGATATGTGGATATAAAAGAGCCATTTGAGAGACTTTTAACCCAAGGCATGGTTTTAAAAGATGGCTCTAAGATGAGTAAATCCAAAGGAAACACCGTTGATCCAGATGAGATCATAGAAAAATACGGAGCCGATACGGCAAGATTATTTATCCTTTTTGCTGCCCCAGCTGCCAAAGAGCTTGAATGGAATGATGATGCGGTTGAGGGAGCTTATAGGTTTATAAAGAGGTTTTGTGCGAGATCTAGCAATGCTAAAAAGTGCAACTCTTTGCCTCAGATTGAGCATAAAAGCTTAAACAAAAAAGAAAAATATGCCAGAAAAAAAGTGTATGAAGCCTTGCAAAAATCCTACGATATGATAAAAGAGGCAAATTATGCTTTCAATACCCTAGTTGCCGCTTGCATGGAAGCACTCAATGCTTTGAATGATCAAGAAAATGAGGACGTTTGGACGGAGGGATATTTTATACTTTTAAATGTGCTTGAACCCATTATTCCCCATGTTTGTTGGGAATTAAGTGATGATTTATTTGCACAGGCTAATTTTGCAAAAATACCTATCAAAGAAGAATGTTTTGAAGAGGATGAGCTGACCCTAGCTTTAACCATCAACGGTAAAAGAAGGGCTGAGATCATGGTTGATCTTAATGCAAGTAAAGATGAAATCCTATCTGTCGCAAAAGAGCAGGGTGCAAAATGGCTTGAGGGAAAGAATATTATAAAAGAAATTTATGTGCCAAACAAGCTAGTAAACATAGTGGTAAAATGATGAAAAAAATACTTTTGGTTTTTTGTTTGTTGATCTTTGGATGTGGCTATAAACCACTAAGCAAGGTTAGTAAAAATATTTTAGGAGATAAAATTTATTCTTATGTTAGCACAAGCATAAATGATCCTCAAAATTCTGTTATCATTCAAGATGCCCTAAAAGAAGCTATTGTAAGTAGATTTGGGGGCAGTTTGGTTCCTAGGCAAAAGGCTGAGAGTATTTTACATGTAAATATAAAATCTGTTAATTTTATACCGACTATTTATGATCAAAATGGATATGTGGTCTCCTATAAGGCAAAATTGATTTTAGAGACTAAAACCACATTTGCAAATGGGCAAACATCAAGTTATGACGCTAGGGGTGAATATGATTTTGACATACAAGCAAATAGTGTTATCAGTGATTCAAAAAGATTTAAAGCCATTAAACTCTCTTCCCTAAGCGCCTTAGATGAATACATAGCTTTTATTGCTGTTAAAGGGATGAGAGATTAGTACCTTACAGGATTTTTTAGAATCAAAGCCGATTTTTTATGCAAGAATTGACTACGATAGGATGCCAAATCTTTTCCAAAAGTATAAAAAGTGCTTAAATTTAAAACCAATCATACATGTTATAGGCACAAATGGAAAGGGAAGTACAGGCAGATGGCTATCTTTGATGCTAGCTAGATCTGGCGCTAAAGTGGGACATTTTACATCTCCCCATGTGCTAGAATATAATGAAAGATTTTGGAAAAATGGCTCAAATGTAAGCTATGAAGAACTTGATAAATGCCATTTTAGGCTTTTGGAAATTTTAGGTGAAGATAGTGAAAAACTATCTTATTTTGAATATAGCGTTTTTTTGAGCGCTTTGGTTTTTGAGGATTGTGATTTTGTAGTGCTTGAGGCTGGCTTGGGTGGAGAATATGATGCTACAAATGTATTTTCAAAGCGTCTTTCTTTGGTTACCCCAATAGGCTTTGACCATGAGGAATTTTTAGGCTCATCCTTAAAAGAGATCGCAACAACCAAATTAAATTCCATAAACACAAATACTATTATTTCTCCTCAAAATGATGAAATTATCCTAAAAACTGCCCTAAAAATAGCCCAAAAAAAAGGTGTAAAATTAAAATTAGTTACTGATGATTTAGATCTTAAAGATTTAGATGCCTATATGGAAAAATACCAATATCCATCTTTCTTTAAAAACAATCTTTTAAGCGCATTTGCGGGGGCAAAAGAGTTAGGAGTTGGAGTTGATTGGGAGGATTTGCCACCTTTGGATTTGGTGGGAAGATGTCAAAAGATATCTTCAAATATAACCATAGATGTGGGACATAACCCCCTAAGTGCAAAAGAGGTGGTTAAAAATTTTAAAGAAAAAAGTGTAGTTTTGATCTACAATAGTTATCAAGATAAGAATATAGAAAATATTTTATCCATTTTAGAGCCAATTATTTCAAGCGTGAAGATATTTCCTTTGCAAAAAAGCCATAGGGAATTAGGAGAAGATACAATCATCAAAAATCTTGAAAAAATGGGCATTAATTGGGATTATTTTGATAATAAAATGGATAAAAATCACCAATATTTAGTATTTGGTTCATTTTACGTGGTTGGTGAATTTTTAAAGAGTTTAAATGAAAAATAAGTTTATAGTTACCATAACCGATATAGATGGCTCAAGGCATTTTACTCTTCATCAGATAGTAAAGAAATTTCTTTTTTATATTGTACTTTTTGTGCTTGTCATCATAGCAGGTGGGGCTTGGTTTATCGATAATTTAAGCAATGAGGTTAGGGTTTTGCAGGAGAAAAAAAGTATTCTTTCAAAAAATGAATACGAATTAAACCAAAAAAGCAATAAACTTCAGCGTCTTATAAGCGAAAAAACCCAGCAATTTGATATGCTACAAGATAAAATCGCATCCATAGAAGAAATGATCGGTTTGGTTCCCGATGAGAGTATAAATATAAATAAACGTTTAGAAGAGATAAAAATTTCTGGTTTAACCCAAGAGAAACTTTTCAAGCTAGTTCCAAATGGTCCAGTTATAGAGTATAAGGGTATAAGTGCAAAATTTGGCTGGAGAATACACCCAGTTAAGAAAACAAGGGAATTTCATTCTGGTCTTGATCTAAGGGCAGGCATAGGAACTCCCATCAAGGCTCCAGCGGATGGAGTTGTGGAGTATGCCTCGTCTTTCAAGACTGGCTATGGGAAGCTGATCATACTAGATCATAGCTTTGGGTTTCAGACAAGGTATGCCCATTTAAGTAAGTTTAAGGTTGAGAATGGGCAGTTTGTAAAAAAAGGTCAGATCATAGGTTATACGGGCAACACAGGACGTTCAACCGGTCCACATCTTCATTATGAAGTGAGGTTTATTGGTCGTATTTTAAATCCATTGAATTTTTTCAAATGGACAAGAAGTAATTTTAGAAAAATTTTTGAACAGGAGACACACGTACAATGGCAATCTTTAGTAAATCTAATAACCACAGGCAAGGACAATCAAGAAACCCCCAAACGGGTAGGCAAAACTCAGAAACAACAGTGATAGCTTACGGGGCATATATAAAAGGGGATTTGAGTTTTGAATGTCGTTTGCATGTGGATGGAGAATTAGAGGGCGATATCAAATCAACCAATATGGTAGTTATAGGAAAAAGAGGTAAAATAAAAGGCGACCTAAAAGCTGATAAGTTGGTTGTGAATGGAAGTTTTGAAGGCAGTGCTGATTGTGATAGGGTTGAAGTTTTAGAGGGTGGAGTTTTTATAGGTGATGTTGCATCTGAAGAGCTTACCATCGAAGCAAAGGCAAAATTTCAAGGTCAAAGCAAGATAAAGACCAATGAGGTGGAGTATAGTCAAGCCATACCGATCTTGGAGTCTTTAGAAACTTTAGATGTTGAAAATGATACAAAGGAAAAAAAGTCCTAATAAGGAAATATTTGCAAGCTTGTGTCTATGAATTTTTAAAAAATAAAAATGATTGTGAGGTTTTGATCGCCTCAAATGATAAGCAAAGCCAAAGTATTGGCGATCTTGTTTCGTTTTTGGGATTAAAACCTTTTATTTTGCCTGATTTTAGGGCAAGTTTTGGGGATGATTTACGTTCATTTAGTGAAGAGTTTAGCCTGCTTTTAGCAACTTTAAACCTTTATGAGAGTGAGCAAAATCCTAAAAAAATCCTGATCTCACCCATAAAAACCATCATACACGATCTACCAAATGCTAAGCTTTTGAAAACTTTGCATCTAGAATTTGGTCAAAATTTAGATCTTAAAAAATTAAAGCAAAAACTACTTTTTTGGGGATATGAATTTGTAGATGTGGTTGAAGAAAAGGGCGAGGTTTCTTTTCGCGGGGATATTATCGATATTTTTTCTCCAGATTTTATAAACCCAGTTCGCATTAGTTTATTTGACGATGAAATCGAAAGTATTAGGGAATTTTCCTGTGAGGATCAAAAAAGCTCTAAAGATGAACTTGAAAAAATAAAGATTTTGCCTGCACTTTTTTCTTTGAATGAAGATGAATATGAGCAGATGAATCAAAAGCTAAGCCAAATAAAAACCGATTCTTTCATACAAGATATGGTATCTTTAGGTTTTTGGACCCTATCTTCTGCCCAAAGTCAAAATTTTTTAAAAATAAAAAAATGTTATATTCTTCCAGATGCAAAAGCTTTGATTGGGGAGTTAAAAGAATTTGAAGATAATCCAAACAAAGAACTCTTAGATCTAGTTCCGCAAATTCCAGAAGAGAAAGAATATAAAAACATAATCACAAGTAATATTCCTGAATTTTTAAGTTTTCATAAAGATAAAAAGATAAATATTTTAGCCAAAAATGAAGCCTTGGTTAAGGCTTTAGATCTAGATAAAGATTTAAAAATTTACTACAAAAAAAGCCCTTTTGTGGTCAATATAATGGGCAAGAATGAGATAATAATCTCCCTAAATAAACCACAAAAAAAGCAAAGGCGAAGAAAAAAAGCATCTATTGTTTTGGATGAACTTAAAATAAATGATTACATTGTCCATGAAAGCTATGGAATAGGCATTTTTAAAGGGCTTAAAAAAACCATGGTTTTGGGTGTTACGAAAGATTTTGTGGAAATTGCATATCAGGGAGATGATAAACTTTTATTGCCCGTAGAAAACCTTGATGTTATAGATAGATATGTGAGCGAGAGTGGAACTTTAGCGGTTGTGGATAGGCTTGGCAGGGGTAGTTTTTTAAGGCTCAAACAAAAGGTTAAGGCTAAGCTTTTTGAAATAGCAGAGCAAATCGTTAAAATGGCTGCAAAAAGGGAACTTATGGAGGCTAAACCCATAGATTCCCATGAGAGAGAATTAAATGATTTTCGCTTAAATTCTGGTTTTATTTACACAAAAGATCAAGAAAAGGCGGTTGAAGATATTTTGAATGACCTTAAAAGTGGCAATGTTATGGATAGATTGCTAAGTGCTGATGTGGGTTTTGGGAAAACTGAAGTTGCCATGAATGCCATACTAGCTTGCGTTAAAAGTGGTTATCAGGCTTTATTTTTAGCACCCACAACCTTGCTTTCATCTCAGCATTTTAAGTCTTTAAAAATTAGATTTGATGGGTTTGACATTAGGGTAAATAAGATTGATAGATTTGTAAGTAGCAAGGATAAAAAGTCAATATTTTCACTTTTTGAAGATGGAAAGATTGATGTACTTGTGGGAACCCACGCACTTTTAGGCATAAAGGCAAAAAATCTAGCCCTTTTGGTCATAGATGAAGAGCATAAATTTGGAGTAAAACAAAAGGAAAAATTAAAACAATTAAGTGAAAATATGCATCTTTTATCCATGTCTGCAACCCCAATTCCAAGAAGTCTAAACATGGCGCTTAGTTCCATAAAAGGCTATTCGCAGATTTTAACTCCTCCAAGCGAGAGGGAAGATGTGAGAACCTTTGTTAAAGAATATGATGAAAGTTTATTAAAAGAAATTATAATGCGTGAACTGCGTCGGGGTGGTCAGATATTTTATGTTCACAATCGCATTGCAAGTATAGAGCAAAAGGCAAAAGAGTTAAGGCAAATTTACCCAAAGCTTCGCATTTTAGTCCTCCATTCCAAGGTTAGCCCAGCCATCAGCGAAAAAGAAATGATAAACTTTGAAAGTGGAGAGTATGACATGCTTCTCTCAACTTCCATCATAGAATCAGGCATCCATCTACCAAATGTAAATACCATGATAGTGGACAATTCCGACCGCTTCGGGATGGCAGATTTGCACCAATTACGTGGGCGAGTAGGGCGAGGAAGTAGGCAAGGATACTGCTATTTGCTAGTTGATGATAAGCAGGTTTTGAGTGATAGTGCTAAAAAGCGTCTTATAGCTTTAGAGGCAAATTCATTTTTAGGTTCAGGTTCGGTTTTAGCTTATCATGATCTAGAAATAAGAGGCGGGGGAAATTTAGTGGGAGAAGCCCAAAGTGGGCATATCAAAAATATAGGCTATTCTCTATATCTAAAAATGCTCGAAGATGCCATAAATACCTTACTTAACAACAAAAGCGTAAAAAGAAATGATATTGATCTAAAACTTAGTGTCAATGCCTATCTAAGCGATATATTAATAGCCGAAGATAGGGTTAGGTTGGAGCTTTATAGAAGGCTTAGTAAGTGCGAGAATGTGAATGAAGTTTATGAGATAGAAGGGGAGATAGAAGATAGATTTGGTAAGCTAGATAGCCATACCTTGGGCTTTTTGCAAGTTATCATCATAAAAATCTTAGCCCAAAAAACAAATACCATCTCAATAACAAACTATGGACAAAATATAAGTATAAGCAGTGGTGATGGTAAAAAAATAACATTAAAATCTAAAAGTAAAGATGATGATGATATTTTGGCAACTTTGCTTGAATATTTTAGAAAAGAGGTAAAGTGATGTTGGATTGGAAAAAGTATAAGGCGGGGATTTATAGGGGTAAGACTGAGAGTATCAGAGGTGTTAGAGAGGTTGATCCGATAAGTTTAAATGATCTTATAGGTATCGACAGACAAAAACAAACTTTACTTGAAAATACAAGATCATTTTTGTTTGGTAAATCCTATAATCACGCCCTTTTATGGGGAGCTAGGGGTATGGGAAAATCGGCCTTGATAAAATCCATGTTAAATGAGTTTGCTAGCGATGGATTAAGGCTTATTGAGATATCTAGGGATGATTTGAGGGATTTGCCCTATATTGTAGATTCCATTAGAGAATTAGAATATAAATTTATAATATTTTGTGATGACTTATCCTTTGAAAAAGGGGATGATAGCTATAAGGGTTTAAAGCCCATTTTAGAGGGTTCTATCGAGATTGCACCCAAAAATGTGGTGGTTTACGCCTCATCAAATAGAAGGCATCTAGTTAGTGAGATAAATGCTGATAATGAAGGAGTTCATGTGAGCCAAAGGGAGATTCATTATTCAGATGCCATAGAAGAAAAAATTTCCCTTTCCGATAGATTTGGCTTATGGATAAGCTTTTACCAGGGCAGTTTTGAGGATTTTTTAAAGATAGTGGATAGTTATTTTAAAGATTTTAAAGGCAACACAGATGAATTACATAAAAAGGCTAAAGAGTTTGCAAATATGAGATCTAGTAGAAGTGGGCGATGTGCTAAACAATTTTATAATTTTTATAAAGATTTATCATGAGATTTGCTTTTTTGGGAGATGTAGTTGGTCGCCCTGGTCGCGAAATGATAAAAAAGCATCTAAAAGATTTAAGGCAAAAACATAATATAGATGCAGTCATAGCAAACACTGAAAACGCAAGTCATGGCTTTGGTTTAACCACTAAAAATGCGGTCGAGCTTTTTTCATATGGCATTGATTTAATGAGTGGGGGAAATCATACTTGGGATAAAAAAGATTTATATCCAAACCTTGAGAGTATGCCAATTTTAAGACCATTAAACTATCCTGATGGAACCATGGGTAAGGGAATAGGGTATCTAGAAATTGGAGATTTTAAACTCTGCGTTATAAATTTAATGGGAATTTTTGCCATGCCATGGTGCGAAAATCCTTTCATCAAAATCCAAAAAGAGTTGGAAAATTTAGATCAAAATGATGGCATTTTCATAGACTTTCATGCCGAAGCAACAAGCGAAAAAAGAGCCCTAATGCAACTTTTAAAAGGTAAGGTAGCAGGAATAGTAGGAACTCACACCCATATAGGAACTGATGATTTGTGCATAGAAGATGGAACCATGTATTTAAGTGATATTGGTTTAACAGGATGTAGGGATGGGGTTATAGGTATGGATAGCAAAGCCCCATTAAAGCGCTTTTTAACAGGACTTCCAGCGTCTTTTGATATTCCAAAAAAATGCAAACCCATCTTGCAAATGCTTATTTTTGATGTGGAAGAGGGCAAATGCGTGAATGCTTATAAACTTAAAATTCTAGATGATAAAGAATATATAAGCGAAGCTTTTTTGGAAAAATAGACTTTACTTATAAGATTTTAGTGTTTAATTTTAAATACTAACTATTGACATTTTTATCTAAATAAGATATACTACTTTTAGTATCTAATTTTAAACACTAAAAGGATGTGTTATGGCTTCTCCATTTCCCTATGAAAGTTTTGCTTCCCATGAAACCTTTTATGGAAGAAAAAAAGAGATCAAAACTATCTTGGATTTTGCAAATTCTTCAAACAATTTAGTTATTTATTCTAAAAGAAGATTAGGTAAGAGTTCGCTTATAAAAGAGGCGTTTAGGGGTAGGGATGAATATTTATTTATATATTGTGATGTATTTGATATCTCATCAAAGGAAGATTTTGCGAAAAAACTGATAAACTCTTTGCCAAAATCCATAAATGGCGATCTAAAAAAGGCAATTTCTAGTTTAAGCAAGATTTTTAAAAGGGTAAATTTATCCTATACCATAGATCCAAACAGCGGAAAAGTTAGCATCAGACCAGAGCTTAGAGCTTTGAGTTATGATGATATGATGGAAGAATTTTTCAATGCCATATTTGAATTATCAAAAAAGCAAAAGGTAGTTCTAGCCATAGATGAATTTCAACAAATCGCCCAGATAAAAGACGCTAAAATCAGTGCTAGGCTTAGAGAATATATGCAAATGGGTAAAAATATTTCCTATGTGTTTTTAGGCTCAAAACGCCACATGCTAAATTCTTTATTTGAGTATAAAGCCCCCTTATTTGAACAAGCAACTCCCATGCATCTAGGATCTTTAAAGATTGATGATATTTATAATTTTAGTTCAAAACATTTAAAAATAAGCAAAGATTTGGTGGAATATATCTTTGATCTATGCCATGGGGAAACAAAGCTTATGCAACATATTTTCCACCTGCTTTATCAAAATTTTAAACGAAGGAAAATAAGCCAAGAGCTTATAATACTATGCCTAGATGAGATCATAAATGCAAAATCTTCAGCCTATAAAATCATTTACGATAGCTTCAGCCTAAACCAAAAAAAAGCTTTCAAAATCCTTTCAAAATACAAAAAAAATATCTACACCAAAGAATTACTTGATGAGTTTGGCATCTCAAAAGATAGCATGCAAAGCTCCCTAAAAGCTTTATTTAAGCGTGAAATAGTGGATAAAGAAGATGAGGTTTGGTTCATTCCCGATAGAGCTTTTGAGATCTGGGGTGAGAGGTTTTAGATGGATAGTTTTGATCTTTTAGATGTTTTAAAATCCCAGTTTACCCCAGATGAGCCATATTGGTGGCCAAATGCTGGAAGTTTTGAGGTTGTTGTGGGAGCAGTTTTAACCCAGCAAACTAAGTGGGAAAATGTGGAAGCAAGCTTAGAAAATCTAAAAGAAAAAGATTTGCTACATGTGGAAAATTTGGCTATGTGTGATGAATTAATATTGCAAGAGTTTATTCACCCTAGTGGATTTTATCGCAAAAAAGCCAAGGTTTTGAAAACTTTATGTCAAAATATCTTAAATGATTTTAGTTCCTATGAAGAATTTGTTTTAAATGTGGATCGTGTTTGGCTTTTAGATCAAAGGGGTATAGGATTTGAAAGTGCCGATAGTATTTTAAATTATGCTCTTTTAAGGGATGTTTTTGTGGTCGATAGCTATACAAACCGCCTTTTATCAAATCTTGGTTTTTATTTTGAAAGTTACGATGAACTTCAAGATTGGATGATGGATGGTTTAGATCAAAGGGTTTACAGGCTGTATCCAAAGGATGTGCCAATGTCACAAGTTTATGCAAGATTTCATGGAAAAATAGTTATGTTCTGTAAGGAACATTTAAGGGGCAGGAAATTGAGCCAAAGGGGTAGGGAGATTTTAGGCATCTAATCTCCCCAGTATTTTTTACAAATTATGCTCTTTCTTATACTCAACTATCATAGCATAAGCCTCATCTTTGAGCCTTAGTTTTTCTTTTTTTAGGGTTTCTAGGGATAGGTCATCCATGTGTTCTCTCCCTTCTTCTACGTTGGCAATTTGCTGATCTAATTCGTTGTGTTTTTCAAAAATCTTAGCAAAATGTGCGTTTTTTTGTTTTATTTTTGTGATGATATCACGATATTCATGTAGCATGTTTTCTCCTAGTAAAGTTTGTGTAAGTGTATCAAATATGTACTAAAAAAAAGGTAAAAGCTGATTTATGTACCAACTAAATTTACATTTAGTCGGTGCTGAGAACGGAAAGCTGAAAACTGATAACTAGTAAGGCAAGCATTTTTCCAAAATGCTATTTATTTTTATATTATTTGATTAGTGTCTTTGTTTGAAAAACTATTTTTAAGTTCTGTAGTGGGCATTGAGTTTAACATATCCGTATCCAAGATCGCATCCATAAGCCGTAAATTCGCCATCTCCTATGCCTAAATCACATGTTATTTTGTAGCTTGGTTTTTTCATAACTTTGTGTGCTAGCTCTTCTTTTTGGGGTGCTAGAATGGAGTGTTCATACTCATATACTAAAACATCATCGTAGTGGATTTTTAAACTTTTTTCATCGCATTTGATATTTGATGAACCTATGGTAGATGCTATTCTTCCCCAATTTGGATCTTCCCCGAAAATTGCTGTTTTTACAAGTAAGGAATTTGAAAGGGCTTTTGCTGCTCTTTGGGCTTCGCTTTTGCTTTTTGCTCCCTTTACGCAAAAACTAACTATCTTGCTTGAACCTTCACCATCTTTAACTATCTCTAGGGCGAGGTGGAGAGTTATTTGATCTAGGGCAGCTTTAAAGGCTTTTTTGTCGTAGCTTTGGCTTTTGCCATTTGCTAGTAACATGAGGGTATCGTTTGTGGAAGTATCTCCATCTACGCTTATGGCATTAAAGCTTTTTTCGTTTGCTCTTAGAAGCAGTTTTTTCATGTCTTCTTTTGGGATTTTTGTATCTGTTATTATGAAACATAACATGGTTGCCATGGAGGGTTCTATCATTCCAGCACCCTTGCAAATGGCAGCTACATGAAAGGGTTTTTGACCCTTTGGTTCAACTCTCAGACAAATCTCTTTTTTAAATCTATCGGTTGTTAGGATGGCTCGGGCTGCATTGTCAGAATTTTTGGTTGAGAAATCAAATTTTTTTATGGTATTTATGATTTTTTCTTTATCTAAAGGATAGCCTATAACTCCAGTTGAGCTCATGATAGGATTGTTCACATTTTTGATGTGAGATAGGATTTCTTTTATGTCTTCAATTCCTTTTTCTCCTGTTAGAGCATTTGCATTTTTTGAGTTTATGAGTAAAAAATCGGTTTTAAAATCCTTTCCATAGCTTTTAAAATGTTTAATGGGGGCGGCTTGAAAATGATTTGAAGTAAAAAGTGCTTCAACCTCACACAAACAATCACTTCTTATAAAAGCTAGATCGCCATCAATTTTCTCTCCTATGGATGAGGTTTTGATACCAGAATTTAAGCCATCGCTAAAAAAGCCATCCACATTATCAAGACCACCCTTTAGGGGAAAAATATCAAACATATTTTAATTCTTCAGGTTTATTTCTTTGTCTTATAATTCTTTTGCTGTCTTGTATGCCCTCATTGGTTCCTATGATGAGTAGGCTATATCCTGTGCCTATCAAAGTATCACCTTTTGGCATGGGGAAAAACTTTCCTTTACTATCTTTGATACCCACTATACTAACGCTTGCGATGTCTCTTAAATGGGCTTCTTTTAGCTTTTTAAATCTCATCCAAGAATAATCTGGAATTTCCACTTGCTCTAGGCTTATGGGGGTATCACGGCGATATAAAATCTTTTCAAAAACATTTTGCATATCCGGGCGCAGGGATACCATACTCATCCTTTGGGCGACCAATTCCGATGGAGAAACAACTATGTCAGCTCCAAGTTTTTTTAGTTTTTCCACATCGCTTTGCTTATCGGCATTTGCCATTATAAAGTAAGCACTTCTCCCTAGCTCTTTTTCGAAAAGTCTAGCAGATGCTATTTGAGCTATGTTATCAGCTATATTTTTACTTAAAGTTATCATACCCCTTGCACTTGAGAAGTGGGATTTTAAAAGGGCGATTTCCGTATGGGGGTCTTCTTGCAAGACATAAGGGTAACGGTGTATTTGGGCGAGTTCGAGTATATTGTCACTAGGGTCAACCACCACAAAGGGTACATGGCTTTCTCTAAAGTGTTCTGCTAATTGGATGGTAAATTCATTGTGATAACAGATAACATAATGCCTTTTGAGTCTGGCTATTTTGTATAGCATTTTTCTCTCCTTTATGAGTCGAACAAGGTCGCCGGTTTTGAGTGATTCTATCAAGATACCTATGGAAAATGAAAAGACGATAAAGCCCACAACGATAAGGGTTATGGTAAAAATACGCCCAGCATCTGAGATCTTATCCACTTCTGTAAATCCAACAGTGGTAAATGTGATGCTAGCTTGGTATATGCCGTCCATCAATGAAAAACCATCGATGGCAACATAGCCTAATCCCCCTATCATTGTCATCAACACAATGGCAATAAGGGGAAATCTAAAGGGCTTTAGTTGCTCGTATAATTGGTCGTTTACGGAAGCTTCTGGAACAGATCGACCTGCCCAGTTGAGGAATTTTGCAATTTTGTGCTTAAAGCTCAAGCTGTTTTCCTCTGTTTAATGAAGATTTTTAAGAATTTTTCTTCATCGTGCGAAGAGTAGAGGCGGCTACCTTTATCCTTCTTGTTGTCCCATCTTCTAAGGTTACTTTCACGCTTCTTAGATTTGGTAGGAAACGTCTTTTTGTTTTGTTGTTAGCATGACTTACGTTATTTCCTACTTGGGGTCCTTTTCCTGTTATTGCACATTTTCTAGCCATTTTTATATCCTTAATTTTTAGTTTTTAAAAGTGTTTTCAAAAGCACTGCGACAAGACGTGATTATACCAAAAAATATTTAAGATTTGTTTACGTGTGGGAGAATTTGTGATTTTTTTATTTTTTTTGTATATTATATCTGTTTTTTATAATATTGAGGGTATAATCATCTGGTTTAAAATAGTGTCATTTAAGGTAAGATATGTATGTAGCACCGAGTATATTGTCGGCAGATTTTGGGAGATTGGATGGTGAGATAAGGTCTATTTGTGATGCTGGGTGTGATCTAGTTCATGTGGATGTTATGGATGGGCATTTTGTGCCAAATCTAACCATTGGTCCAGTGGTGGTTGAAGCAGTTGCAAAGGCGGCAACTAAGCCCCTTGATATCCATTTGATGGTCCAAAACAATACCTTTTTTGTGGATTTATTTGCCCCCATAAAACCAAAATTTTTAAGCTTTCATATAGAAGAAGAAAAACATCCCCATAGACTTATCCAAAAGATACGAGATTATGGTATAAGTCCAGGAATTGTTTTAAATCCCCATACTAGTCCAGAAGATATAGAATTTATACTAGAAGATTTGGATATGGTGCTTTTAATGAGTGTAAATCCTGGCTTTGGTGGTCAAAAATTTATCCCAAGTGTTATAGAAAAAACAAGGCGACTAAGAGAAATGATAGAGAGAAAAAATGCAAAAGTTATGATAGAAGTAGATGGGGGAGTAAATGGTTTAAATGTCAGGGATTTGGACGAGGCTGGAGTGGATATAGTGGTTGCTGGAAGTTATGTTTTTGGCTCAAATGATTATGAAATGTCCATAAAATCTTTGCGTGTATAGGTTGGTTTTGTGAGAAGATTTGATAGATTGGTAAATAGACTTGCAAAAACTGAGCTGTCTTTAAGTAGTATTGAGTTTTCACTCTCCCAAATAGAAGAGCTTGAAAATGTGGATGTAAAGGATTTTGAGCAGTTAAAGCTTTTAGGCTTGCCGCTGGTTAAAACCAATGACAAATATGCCACCCTAAATACAAGATTAACAAGCCTAGAAGAGCAAATCTTTTGCGTGGTGGACATAGAAACAAGCTCTAGCGATGTGGAGAGTGGGCAGATCATAGAAATTGGAGCTTTGCTTATAAAAAATGGCAAGGAAATAGATAGGCTTGAAAGCCTAGTTTATGCTAGGGAAGTCCCGCCTGCCATAGAGGAATTGACTGGAATAGATGCCAAGCAATTAGAAAACTCTCCATCCCTAAGCTCGGTTTTGGAAAAATTTAGACTTTTTTTGAAAGATCATGTTTTTGTGGCCCATAATGTTGGCTTTGATTATAGATTTATATCAGATTCTTTTATGCAATGTGGATATGGACCCATGCTAAATAGAAAGCTTTGTACCATAGATTTGGCTAAAAAGACCATAAAAAGTGAGCGTTATGGACTAGAGCATCTAAGGGAATTTTTAGATCTTGAAAAGGGCGAACAGCATAGGGCTTTTTGGGATGCTTATAATGCCAATGAGATATTTTTAAAGTGCTTAAAAAACCTTCCTAAGGATATTTTTACTAGCGAAGAGCTTATAAGGTTTTCAAATCCAAATCCAAGAAAACGCAAAAAGAAAAAGCCCAAAAAAGAAGCTAAAACTAAGTAGTTTTACATATAAAAGTTTTTAAACTCTACGTAATTTTTTGCTGATTTATATAAAGATGCAACCTCTGCGTCGCTAAGTGAGCGCACTAGTCTAGCAGGATTTCCTAAGATCAATGAGCGGGGTGGAAATTTTTTATGTTTAGTTACGAGGGAATTTGCCCCAACTATGCTCTCATACCCTATCACAGCTCCATCTAAAATAGTCGCACTCATGCCTATCAAACAGGCATTTTCTATGGTACAACCATGGAGCATAACCTTGTGGGCTATGGTTACATCATCGCCTATAATGGTTGGATGTCCATCGCTTTTATCTGGTTTTTTATAATGGGTTACATGCAGCATGGATAAATCTTGAATGCTAGTTCTTTTCCCAATCTTTATAAAATGTACATCCCCCCTTAAAACGCAATTAAACCAAACCGAGCTATCTTCTCCTATCTCAACACCCCCGATGATATCCGCACTAGGAGCTATAAAAACATTTTTTCCAATTTTTGGACTTGTGTTTTTGAATTTATGTAGCATTTTTCAAATCCTTTTTGATTATAAAGTTTTGTAAATTTGATAACATAATTTGGCTATAGGTTACGCCAAAGGGTTGTAATCTCTGGCGTAAAATTACACCTCTGAAAACGAGACGAGACAATTGCGTCTAATAATTTTAGTGCCAATTGTACTACTTTTTGTTATAGTTAGCAAGCTTTACTAAACTAACCCCTTAAATAGGGTCTCTAAGGTCTGTCTCCCTTTGGATAAAGTTGGTATTTCTTACAATTTCCTCATCTTCATGATTTCATCCCTTAAACTAGCAGCCTTTTCAAACTCTAATTCCTTTGCGGCTTTGTGCATTTGCTTTGTTAATTCGTTTACGATTTTTTGTCTTTCCCTTGCGGGCATTTTTTCAGCTCTCTTGCGCCTTGCTACCAATTCTCCATGATCTTCTATGTGTAAATTTTCATCTAGCTTTCTTGTGGTAGATTTTGGAGTTATATTGTGTAAGTGGTTAAATTCTTCTTGTTTTTTTCTTCTTTTGCTTGTTATATCCATTGCCCTTTGCATGGAGCCTGTTATCTTTTTTGCAAACATTATCACATGTCCATTTACATTTCTTGCAGCTCTTCCCATGGTTTGGATTAGGCTAGTTTCGCTCCTCAAAAAGCCCTCTTTATCCGCATCTAGGATGGCTATAAGTGAGACTTCTGGCAAGTCTAAGCCCTCTCGTAAGAGGTTTATGCCTATTAAAATGTAAAATTCCCCCAGTCTTAAAGAACGGATTATTTGATTTCGCTCGATTGCATCTATGTCTGAATGCATGTATTTGACCTTTAAGCCAAGTTCAAGATAGTATCTGCTCAGCTCTTCTGCCATTTTTTTTGTTAAAACCGTTACTAAAACCCTTTCATTTTTTTCTATAACGGCCTTTGCCCTATCGTGTAAGATTTCCACTTGGTTTTCACTATCGCATATCTCATAGGTTGGATCTAAAAGTCCTGTTGGGCGTATGATTTGCTCGCTTACTAAGGAGCTTAATTTCAATTCTAAAGGTGCTGGTGTGGCCGATACGAAAAGATAAAAGGGGGCTTTATTGATAAATTCATCAAACATCAAAGGGCGGTTATCTAGGGCGCTTGGAAGCCTAAAGCCGTATTCTACCAAAACCTCTTTCCTGCTCCTATCTCCCGCAAACATTCCTCGAAATTGAGGTAAGCTCACATGGCTTTCATCCACTATGACAAGGTACTCTTTATTCATCATTTCAAAATAATCAAACAAAGTATAGGGCGTTTGACCTTCTTTTTTCCCTGTTAGATGCCGTGAATAATTTTCTATTCCCTTGCAACTTCCCGTAGTTTCTATCATTTCTAGATCAAATTCCACCCTTTGCTTTAACCTTTGATATTCAACGAACTTATTTTCTTTTTCGTAAAAGGCTAGTCTCTCTTTAAGTTCTTTTTCTATATCTCTAACAGCTCTTTTTAGTCTCTCTTGCCCTACACTAAATTGACTAGATGGATAAAGCTTATATGAGCTTACATTTTTTAATTTTTTATTTGTCAGTGGATCAAAAAGATACATGCTTTCTATCTCATCCCCAAAAAATTCTATCCTTAAAGCCTCATCTGTTGAATAGGCTGGATAAATATCTATAACCTCCCCATTTACCCTAAAGTATCCCCTATCAAAAAAGGAATCATTCCTTTTATATCCCATTTCCACAAGTTCAAGCAAAAAGCCTTTATATGGGATGCTTTCTCCTAACTCCAAAAATCTCATCATTCCCTTAAATTCAACGGGATTTCCAAGCCCATAATTAGCTGAAACTGAAGCTATACATATAACATCATCAAAGCTTAAAAGTGAGGCCGTGGCGCTAAGTCTAAGGCATTCTAATTCTTCATTTATGGAGCTATCTTTTTCTATGAAAAGGTCTTGTCGTGGGATGTAGGCTTCTGGCTGGTAGTAATCATAATAACTTATGAAATATTCAACATGATTGTTTGGAAAAAAGCTTTTAAATTCGCTATAAAGTTGTGCGGCTAGGGTTTTGTTGTGAGTCATGATAAGGGTTGGGCGTTTTACTTCTTTTATAATGTTTGCCATGGTGTAGGTTTTTCCACTTCCTGTTACTCCAACTAGGGTTTGATAGCGGTTGTTTTTTTGGATGGATGCTGTTATATTTTTTATGGCTTTGGGTTGATCTCCAGATGGAGAAAAATCGCTTTTTAGTTCATACATTTTGTAAAATTCCTTTTAGATCGGGTCTAGATTATACAATAAATTTTGAAAAATTTCACATAAATTTACGCAAAGTTTATATTTTTTTTGCTACAATTGTGCTCTTAAATTTCCAAAAAGGTTTAGATATGTTTGAACAAGTACAATCGGTAAATTCTTTAATGGGTAAAGTGGAAGATTTATTAGCAAAATATGAAAATTTACGTGATCAAAATGAAAAAATGCGTCAAGAGTTGGTAAGTGTAAAAGCTCAAAATGAAGCCAAAGATTCCCAGATCTTAAAACTTCAAAAAGAAATCCAATCTAGAGATCTTGAAAATGAAGATATATTTGGCAAGATAGAAGCAGTACTTGGTAAATGAAAAAGATAAAAGTTTCCATAGGATCTAAAGATTTTGATGTCTTTTTGGATGATGATTCTGAAGATTTTGATGAGTTTTTAAAGGATGATATTGGTAAGATTTTAAATAAAAATAATGTCATAGATATAAAAGATTTACTAGATGCCTATGTCCACAAATGTTTTTATATATATCAACAAAAAAAATCCATAGATACAATCGCATTAAAAATATCTGAAAAAATATAGCTTTCATATTAATTTATCTTTTTGTAAACATTTTAGTAGTACAATCAAAACAGCATCTTGATAGGGTTTATCAGAGATTGCAAATTTATTTAAGGAGTCTTTGATGAGAAAAGCTTTTACTATGATTGAATTGATTTTTGTTATCGTTATTTTGGGTATTTTGGCGTCTGTTGCTATTCCAAAATTAGCAGCCACAAGGGATGATGCTAAGATTTCGAGGTGTTTATCGGAAATTAGCACTGCTATTACTGATCTAGGAGCCTATTATACATCACAGGGTAAGTTTGATTCTAATATTAGCAAAATGACTTTTGTTCCCCTAAAAGGAGATGCGAATTCAACTTTAAAATATTTGGTAGAAGGTAGTGTTCCTTGTGTAAAATTTACATTAACAGATGATGGGAATGTTACGGTTACAGATGGCGATGATGATGGGAGTGTTTGTAAGGGTATAAAAGATTCCTCATCTTATCAAAATAAACTTAAAGGCACTAAATCCTTTGGTGGAAGTAGTGTTGCTTTTGATTGATTTTTGTTTTAAATTTTAGTTTTATTTGCAAGGATTACTATGCAAAATAAAGGGGCTTTTACTGTTATAGAGCTTATATTTGTGATAGTGGTTTTGGGCATATTAGCAGGCATTGCTTTTCCAAGGTTTGCAGTTACTAGAGATGATGCTTTTATAGTAAGGGGCAAAAGTGAGCTTTCCACCATAAGGAGTGCTATATCTTCCCATCGTTTGGAAAAAATGATATCTGGAGGAGGAACTGCTTATATTGGGGATGAAAATTTAAGTAGTGGCGATAAGCTTTTTTCTGGAGTTTTGCCAAATCCCATTTATGAAAAAGAGGGAGGTGGACGTTGGAGAAGGGTGGATGGATCTAGCAATAAATACATTTTTAGAGCGGGTTCGGGTGCGAGTAGTGATGTTGAATTTACATATAATGATTCTGATGGAACCTTTGAGTGTGACCACTCTAAGCCACTTTGTAAAAAACTTGCAGAATAGTTTTGTTTTACTATAAAATAGCCATTATAGGCAATTCTTTATCTCCTTTGACTTACCAAAGTCGTGATAGATTAGATCCAGCGGATGAAGTTTTAGTGCCACTAAAATCGGCCCAAAAAAATGCCATTGTTTTAGGAGAAGTACAAAAACCAAGTTTTGTATGCAAATGCATTTTGGAAAAAAGAGGTTTCTTTTCTGATATTCAGTTTAAGCTAATGAAGTTTATCTCAAATTATTATGTTTGCTCCATGGGTGAGGCTTGTGGTATTTTTACTTCTTTTACTAGCAATGATAGCTTTTCTACAACCCCCTTTAGATGCAAGGAAAGATTAACCCTCTCGAGTGAACAAAAAAATATAAAAGAAAAAATAAAATCCCAAGCCCTATCCTTACTTTTTGGCGACACAGGAAGTGGAAAGACGGAAATTTACATATCCTTAATGCTTGAAGAGCTAGAAAAGGGAAATAGTGTTATCTTCCTAATGCCCGAAATTTCCCTAACTCCCCAGATGAAAAAACGCCTTAGCAAATATTTTGGAGATTTAGTTGCCATTTGGCATTCAAAGATAAGCAAAAAGAAAAAGCAAAGCATTTTACACGATCTACAAAAAGGAAAAATACGTGTAATTGCAGGGGCTAGGTCAGCTTTATTTTTACCCATAAAAAATCTATCCCTTATAATAGTCGATGAAGAGCATGATGAAAGTTACAAATCCTCATCAAATCCCCGCTATAATGCAAGGGATTTGAGCTTAATGTATGGTAAAATTTCCTCTGCGAGGGTGGTTTTAGGAAGTGGAACTCCAAGCTTAACAAGTTTTTCAAAATTGCCATTTTTTAGGCTAGAGGGGACTTATTTTAAAAGCCATAAAAGTTTTATTTATGAAAATGCCCACAATCAAATCACCCCCTTTATGCTAAGTCGCATCGAAAATGCTCTAAGTCAAAATTACCAAGTTATTATCTTTGTTCCCACAAGGGCAAATTTTAAATATCTCACATGCAAAGAATGTGGCGAAAATATAAAATGTCCCTTTTGTGAGGTTGGAATGAGTTTGCATTCAAAGCTAAATGCCCTAAAATGTCATTATTGCAATTTTACTCTAAAAATTCCAAATCAATGCCCTAATTGCAAAGACCAGATATTAGAAGCCAATCGCATAGGAACAGCCCAAATAGCCAAAGAATTGCAAGAAATATTTACCGATAAAAATATACAAATTTTTGATAGAGACGAGGTTAAAACCCAAAAAGCCCTAAAATCCACCCTAAAAGATTTCAATGACAAAAAAATCCACATCCTAGTTGGAACCCAGATGCTAAGCAAGGGTCATGATTATCATGGCGTGGCATTAAGTGTTATTTTAGGAATTGATAGCATTTTAGCTACAGGTGATTATAGATCTAGAGAAAAAGCCTTATCTTTAAGCATTCAGGTAGCTGGACGTGCGGGGCGAAAAGGCAAGGGAGAAGTTTTCATACAAACCCAAAATGAAGAATTTTTTAAAACCTATATGGAAGATTATGAAAAATTTTTAAAAGATGAATTGACTTTTAGAAAAAACCTATATCCCCCTTACAAAAAACTTTTATGCTTAAAAATCTCCCATACTAAAGAGCAAGTGTGTCAAGAGATAACAAATGAGCTAGTAAATTTCATAAAAACCCTTCCCTTTGAAATGGAATTAGTCGGATATGGTGTATCAAACATCAGCAAAATAGCATCTAAATATCGATATGAAATCCTACTTAGATCATCATCGGCAAAACCCCTAATCCAAGCTGCTTTTACATGTAAACGCCCCTTTGTTCAAGCCGATATGGATCCGCTTAGTTTTAGTTAGTTTGAAGCTTTTATGACGTATAATAGATACAAATTTATACGTCAAAGGAGAATTTATGAACGCGAGATTGACGCTTTATAGCGAAAGATCTCTCATAGATGAGATAAAAAAAATCGCAAAAGAAAACAACACCTCTGTTTCAAGGATGGTCAATGAGTTTTTTAAAAAAACCCTAAAAGATAAAAGGAAAGAGAAAAAAGATGGTCGAACTTTGATGGATTTGGCTGGTTGCTTGAAAGATGCGAATATTCCTGAGGATATGAGCTATAAAGATATTATGCACCAGCACTGGGAAGAGAAGTATTTATGAGAGTTTTACTTGATACGAATGTGGTTTTGGATTTATTTTTGCAAAGAGAAGAATTTTTTGCTGAGGTGGAAGCGATCATGAATATGATTGAAGCAGGGAAAATCAAGGGTTATATATGCGCTAATAGCATGACGACTATTGATTATTTTTTAACAAAAAGTCTTGGCAAGGACGCTAGTTTGTCAAATGTTATGCTACTTTTGGACAAATTCCAAATAGCAAGTGTAGATAAAAAAGTTCTCACACAAGCTGTACAAGAATGTGGACGAGATTATGAAGATAGTGTTATATATTCAAGCGCAAAAGAAGCTAGGGTGGACTTTATCATAACTTGCGATAAAAAGGGCTTCCAAAATTCCCCAATAAAAGTTTTAAGTCCCAAAGAGTTTTTATCTATCATGTAAGCAAAATTTTGCTAAAATCTCCCTATGATAAAAAGATATAAAACTAAACAAATAAAAGTCGGCGGAGTGCCCATTGGTGGTTTTGCGCCTATTCCTGTGCAGTCTATGACTTTTTCTAAAACTAGGGATGTTGAAGCAACCTTAGATCAGATAAAGAGGTTGCATTTTGCTGGGTGCGATATAGTTCGTGTGGCTGTACCTGAATACGAAGATGCAAGGGCTTTGAGGGCGATAAAGGAGCAAAGTTCACTTCCTATTGTGGCAGATATTCATTTTAATTACCGCCTTGCACTTATGGCGGCTGAGGTTGTGGATTGTGTGCGGGTAAATCCTGGAAATATTGGCAACAAAAAGCGTATGGGCGAGGTTGTAAAAGCTTGTCAGCAAAGAAATATCCCTATTCGTATCGGAGTAAATTCTGGCAGTTTGGAAAAAGAATTTGACATCAAATACGGACAAACCCCAAAGGGCATGGTCGAATCAGCCCTTTATAATATAAAATACCTAGAAGATATGGGATTTACAAATATGAAAATATCCCTAAAAGCCAGCGATGTTGGCAGAACCGTTGAGGCGTATAGAACACTTCGTCCCTTGGTTGAATATCCTTTTCATTTGGGTGTTACGGAAGCTGGGACCATATTTCATTCAACCATAAAATCCTCCATTGCACTTGGGACGCTCTTGCTTGAGGGAATTGGTGATACCATGAGGGTTTCCATAACCGGTGAGCTTGAAGAGGAAGTAAAAGTAGCACGAGGCATCTTAAAAGATAGTGGAGTAGCAAAGGATGGGATCAATATCATCTCTTGCCCCACATGCGGTAGATTGCAAGCCGATCTAGTAAAAGCAGTAGCTGAAGTCGAGAAAAAAACCGCCCACATAAAAACACCCCTTAATGTTTCAGTAATGGGATGTGTGGTTAATGCCCTAGGCGAAGCAAAGGAGGCTGATGTTGCCATTGCTTTTGGAAAGGGTAATGGGCTTGTTATAAAAAAGGGCGAGATAGTTGCAAAATTGGATGAGAAAAATTTGGTAGATAGATTTTTGCAAGAGGTTGAAATCGCCGCTAAAGAAATGGAGGAGGGTTAAAAATGGAAACACTTCACAATATCAATATGGAACGTTCAGTCCTAAGTTCTATTTTATTTAATCCCGCGCTTTTTGAAGATGTGGCATCTACACTTAAAGTTAATGCCTTTTATCTCCCAGCCCATAGGGACATTTACGAAGCTATGGGGTTTTTAGAAAAAAATGACAAACCCATCGATGAGGAATTTTTAAGTAAAAAGCTAAACCAAGATAAAAAGTTCAACGAAGAAGCCATGCTTGAGCTCATCTCCACAAGCCCACTTCCAAACATAAAAGCCTATGTGGATGAGTTAAATGAAAAATATGTAAAAAGGGAGTTTATCAAGTTAAGCTCAGACATAAATGATGTTGCGGTGGAGAAGGATTTGCCCGTAAAAGAAGTTGTAGATCTAGTTCAACAAAAACTTTTTGCTATAACCCAAGAGAGTAGTGAAAGGGAATTTAGGGATTCGCCCGAGATGACTGAGGCTACCTTAGATCATATAAAACTTATGAAAGAAAGGGGAAATGAGGGGGTTGTGGGCTTAAACACTGGTTATAGGGATCTAAATAAGCTTACCACAGGTTTTGGGGATGGGGATTTGGTCATAATCGCAGCTAGACCTGCCATGGGAAAGACCTCTTTTTGCTTAAATATAGCCCAAAAAGCCCTTGATGAGGATAAGGGTGTGGCGATATTTTCTTTGGAAATGCCAGCGGAGCAGTTGATGCTTAGGATGCTTAGTTCTAAAACTTCCATACCTTTGCAAAAACTAAAGGTTGGAAATTTGAATGATGATGGGTGGAGCAGACTTAGCGACGCGTGTGAGCAAATGAGCAATAAAAAGCTTTTTGTTGATGATAATGGAAATGTGGATATCCACCATGTGAGGGCAAAGTTAAGAAAACTTAAAATGCAACATCCAGAAGTTGCGGTTTGCATTATTGATTATCTTCAACTTATGACTTCGGCTGGAAATAAGGATAGACACCTTGAAGTAAGCGATATAAGCAGGGGTTTAAAACTTTTAGCCAGAGAGCTTGAAATGCCCATAATCGCCCTTTCCCAGCTAAATCGTTCTTTGGAAAGCAGGGGAGATAAACGTCCAATGCTTAGCGATCTAAGAGAATCTGGATCTATCGAACAAGATGCGGATATGATCATCTTTGTTTACAGGGATGATGTTTATCGCATAAGAGAAGAAAAGGAAAAAGAACAGCAGGCAAGATTAAAGGGTGAAAAATATGAGAGTAATTTTTTTGAAAAACCTGAAGAAGATGCGGAGATAATCGTGGGCAAAAACCGGAATGGTCCTGTGGGGGTTGCCCAGCTTGTTTTCCATAAAGCCTATACTAGATTTGTGGATAAAAGTTCTGAACCTACCGAGGTTTATTTTCAAGATAAGGGTGGCGAGGAGAAAAAAATAAAGGTTTGATTTTTGACTTTTGAGAGATTAGAGCTTTTTGACACTAAGGGGCGGGGTTTTCTTGTATTTGGTTTTTTGGCTTTGATCTTTTTCTTGCATGTGGCTTATAGGTATTATGATTATAAGCAATTTTTAGCTTTAAAAAATCCTCTTTTTGAGGGCAATGTCTTATTGGCTTACGATAAGGTTAGTAAACGAGGCAAGACCTACAAGGTTTTAAAGGTTGCAACTGCCCATGAGAGTATCTACACCATTTCTTGGCAAAGGGATTTTAAGGTAAATTCTGGCGATAGGGTTAGTTTTAAGATCATCCAAAAAAATGTTAGCTTTTTGGATTTTTTATCGAAGCGTTTTTATGCTCCTAGTTTTGATTTGCGCGTTTATGAAAATAAATCTTTTCATTTAGATCTGAGAAATTTCATAGAAAATCAGCATGAAAATAAACAAATGGCAAGTTTATATAGTGCCTTATTTTTAGCCACACCCATAGATAAAAATCTTCGCCAAAAGATACAAAACTGGGGAATTTCCCACCTAGTTGCCATTAGTGGATTTCATCTTGGGGTTATTTATGGTGCTTTGTTTTTTATCTTTAAATATCTTTATGGATTTTTTCAAAGTAGATTTTTTCCGTATAGGGATTTGAGATTTGATTTGGGAATTTTTATATTTGCTATTTTGGCAATTTATGCTTATATTATCGATTTTACCCCATCTTTTTTAAGGGCTTATGTTATGGGATTGCTTGGATTTTTTCTTTTTATAAGATATTTTCGCGTGCTTTCTTTTTTAAATTTAGCCCTAAGTGTGGCATTTTTGATCGCCTTTTTTCCCCATTTAGCTCTTAGCATAGGTTTTTGGTTTTCAGTTTCGGGAGTATTTTATATATTTTTGTATTTACATCATTTTGGTTTTCGTTGGTGGGATGGTTTATTTATAAATATTTGGGTATTTTTATGCATGATAATACCGGTTCATTTTTATTTTCCTTATATTTCCTATCAACAATTTGGAGCTATAATTTTGAGCCTAATTTTTGTGGTTTTTTACCCATTTGCTTTTTTCTTGCATCTAGTAGGTTTTGGGGATTTATTAGATGTGGGGATTATTAAGCTATTAAATATTTCCTTTGAGGGTTCAAACATTCAAACTCCCCTTTGGTTTCTTTGTGTGTATATAATTTTGAGTTTACTTGGTATTTTAAATCGCTATCTTGCCCTAGCGGTCGCTAGTTTAGGAATTTTGTATTTTTTCCTCATTTAAAAAAGCACAAAGTTTTACCCCGTATAAAAATATAATCCACGATACATAGATCCAAATAAGAAAGAAAATTGCTATGCTAAAAGAGCCGTAAATGCTCATGTAAGTTTTGTTGTAAACCACATAATAAACAAATAAACTCTTACAAGTGTACCAAACTAACGAGGTCACAAAAGAAGCGATACCAACTTTTTTTGGAGACAAGGAAACACTAGCGGATATCATGTAGGTTGCAAAAAATAAACCCCAGATAATGAGATACGGAACTATGGCTAAAAAGTTTATCCAGCTTGTGTATTCAAAGCTATTTAACAGGTTTTGCAGATAATTTGAAACAAAAAAGGAAATTCCAAGTCCCATGGGAGCTAGGGTTATAAGGGTCCAATAGGATGAAAGTCCTTGCCAAAAAGTTCTTGAGGGTGCTTTTAGGATTTTATTTATGGTGTATTCGTATTCCATGAAAAACATGGTTGAGGTAAAAAGAACAACTACAAAGCCGAAAATTCCCATGCCAACGGTGTTTTCTAAAAATTTTTCTATGTATGAACTAAATGCCTCTTGATTGCTTGGAAGCAGTGAGGAAAAAATAAATTCTTTAATTTTCGTATAATACATATCAAAACTGGGCAATTTTGTAAAAATTGAAAGGGAAATCAAAAGTATAGGAATGATGGATAAAATTGTATGAAAGCTAAGGCTAGATGCACTTTGCATGAGTTGTTTATCGTTGATTTCTTTTAGTAAAGATAGGATTTTTTTTGCATTCATTTTAGTCCCATTTTAAAAGGATTTAAGATATTTTTTGGATCAAAGGCTCTTTTGATGGAGTTAAAAAGCTCCATTTCAGCTTGCGAGAAAGCTAGATGCATAAAGGGTGCCTTGCTTAGCCCTATGCCGTGTTCACCGCTTAAAGTTCCGCCAAGTTCAACCGTTGCTTTAAATATTTCTTCAATGGCTTCATGACCCTTTTTAAGCTCATTCTCATTGCTTCCATCAACCATGACGTTTGTATGCACGTTTCCATCGCCAGTATGCCCAAAGCATGGGACTTTTACGCCGTATTTTTTTGAAACTTTATCGATTGCTTTTAGCAAATCTGGCAAGGCAGAACGAGGAACTGTGATGTCTTCGTTTAGTTTTTTGCTTCCATAAATGGTTATAGATTGACTGGCATTTCTTCTTGCAAACCATAGATCAGATCTTTGGTTTTCATCTTTTGCTAGGCGAAAATCATTACATCCATTTTGCTTAAAGGTTTCTTCTATGATGGTCAGCTGTCCTTCTAGATCGGCTTGCAAATTTCCATCCACATCCACTATCAAAATTGCCCCAGCTTCAACGGGTAAGTTTTTGTGAAATTTTTCTTCAACAGCCCTAATGGTTAGGTTATCCAAAAACTCCATTGCCACTGGAGTTACGCCCGTTGCAAAGGTTTTATAAACTGCATTCATGGCTTCTTGCACACTTGGAAAAACACCCATGGCAGTGCGAGTTAGTTTTGGTTTTGGGATGAGTTTTAGGGTGATTTCAGTAATGCAAGCCAAAGTTCCCTCACTTGCTATTAAAATCCCAGCGATATTGTAACCAGCCACATCTTTAATAGTTTTTTTACCAGCTCGTATAATGTCTCCATTTGGTAAGACCGCCCTTAAAGCCATGACATAATCTTTTGTAATGCCATATTTCGCAGCCCTCATGCCCCCAGCATTTTCGCTAACATTTCCACCTAGGGTTGAATAATCCTGACTAGCGGGATCAGGGGGATAAAAAAGTCCCACCTCTTCGACTGCTTTTTGTAAGCTCATATTTACAACTCCAGGCTGAACACGAGCGACCATGTTTTGCATGTCGATTTCTAGGATTTTATTCATGTGTTTTTCTAAGGCTAAAATAATGCCACCATTTTTTGGTAAAGCCCCACCTGTAAAGCCACTTCCAGCTCCACGAGGGATGATGATGATTTCATGCTCATTGCAGTATTTTAAAATCTCGCTAACATCTTTTTCATCCCTTGGAAATATAACCCCATCGGGCTCAAAGCGATTTCTTGTGGCATCGTAAGCATAGGCTATCATGTGGGCTTTATCATCGTAAAAATTTTCCTCGCCCACGAGGCTAGTAAAAAACTTTTTGTGTTTTTTATCTATCATTTTAAGCCTAAGAGCTTTGAATAAAATTTATTATAATCTTTTATCTTTGAGCCAGTAAATTTCCAAAAAATTGTATCCACCTCTCCTATGCGGTTATAAAAGGGGAGTTGGTATTCTTTTATTTCTTCTAGATCGTAAGATTGCAATATCTTTAAGCTTTGGCAATCAACAAAAAATCCTTTTTCATTGAGGGCAAAAAATACTAACCCAGCGCTATTTTGGCTACACATAACATCAAAATTATACTTACTTGGATTTGGCTTATAATCACTTGCTAGATAAGCTGCCATTAGATCTGGATGAACCCATTGCATATGGGGAAAATGGCTTGTAACCTTTTTATAGATCCTTTCATTTGGCGCTACTATGAGTGAGCGATTGTATAGATAATTTAATATAACTTCATCGCCCTTTTGCGCGGATATTCCTATCTCTGGAAAGGCGGGTTGTTTTAGCATCTTAAACTTTTCAATCTTCACAAAGGCAAAATCGCCTTCTTTTTTTGTTACAATCACACTTGCCACTATGGCTGATTTTTCCCCATCAAAACTATGCATGATAATCCCACTTGAGCCTACTTTTATCAGCGGGCTATCTTCTATGGTTCCTTGGTTTTCTTTAATATCTAGTAGTCTGCCTTGATATATTTCAAAGGGTAGGGTATTTTGTGCGAAAATAAAAACTTGAAGTGTTATGAAAAGTGTAATAAACCTTAACATGTGTTATCCTTTAGTTAATTTTTAAAGGCTATATTATACTAAGTTTCACCACAAAATTTTCTGAGTTTTATGGATTGTGGGGTAAATTTAGGTTAATTTTTGCAATTTATAAGTAAAAATTTACTATAATGCGCCCCTAATTGTAGTGTTTTTATCTGCTTTTGCAAGAATAAGGAATTTTATGTTTAAAAAAGTTGTATTATTTGTATGTTTATTAACTTATATAAGTGCTGCTTATTTGGAAGAGAGAAGATGGGAAAAGGGTCAAAGTTTTTTAGCTTTTTTAGAAGCTAATAGTATTCCAACGTCTATTTATTATCAATTAGATAGACAAGATAGGGAATTGACAACAGAAATACGCTCAGATATTTTATATCAGATTTTAAAAAATGAAAATGGACGTATAGATCAGATCCTAATACCAGTTAGTGAAGAATTACAAATCCATCTCATAAGGGATTCTAAAACGGAGCAATTTTCTTTTCAAACCACGCCTATTTTATATCAAAACTATTCTTTAAGCGTTGTGGTTGAGATACAAAACAATCCATATCAAGACATCATCAAAGCAACAAACAACAAGTCATTGGCAAACGAATTTGTAGCTGCTTATAAAAAGAGTGTAAATTTTAGACATGCAAAAAAGGGTGATAAGCTAGCGATTTTTTATTCCCAAAAAAAGCGTTTAGGAAAGCGGTTTGGAGATCCCATCATAAAAGCTGCTATGATAGAGATCAATAAGAAAAAACATTATGTATTTTTACACAATGATGGCAGTTATTTTGATGATAAGGGTAGGCAATTGGAGGGATATTTGCTTACAAATCCCTTGAGGCACTATAAAAGAATATCTTCAAGATTTACAAGAAAGCGTTGGCATCCGATTTTGAGAAGATATAGGGCTCATCTTGGTATTGATTATGCTGCAAAAAGCGGCACTCACGTAAAATCAGCTGGAAATGGCGTAGTTAGTTTTGTTGGTAGAAAAGGTGGCTATGGTAAGACCATAGAGATTCGCCATAAAAGTGGATACAAAACCCTATATGCTCACCTAAGGGGATATAAAAAAGGAATAAAAAGGGGTAAGAGGGTTAAAAAGGGGCAACACATAGGCTATGTGGGAAGCACTGGAAGAAGTACAGGACCCCATTTGCATTTTGGCTTATACAAAAATAATCGTGCTATAAATCCAAGCAGGGTTATAAGGGTTGCCAAAAATGTGGTTACAAAAAAGCAAAGAAAAGCATTTAATAAAATGGTGAAAAATTATAAAAAGAAATTTAAAATTGCACTTGATGAATCAAAAATTCCAGTTAGGGAAAAAGGATTTAACTATATAGTTTTACTTGAGCAGGATAGGTCAAGAACAAGCGCTAATTAAGGCAAAAGCATGTCCGAAGAAGAAAAAGTTCAAAAAGCGAGGCGAATACTCGAAGAATATATAGGCGATACTTCAACGGAAGAATTTTCTACCGCCTATATAGCAAAACAATTAGGGCGTATCAAAAAAAATGATGATGAGGAATTTTATTCTTACTTAAAGCGTCTTTGTGATGAGGATCTAGGGGATATAGTTATAGAATTTCCCGATTATATCCTAAAAGACGTGCTCGAACACATCCCCACCTTAAAACTTGTTAGTGCTATCGAAGAGTTAGAAAGTGATGATGCAACTGACCTTATACAAGATATAGATGATATAGATCACGAAAAAGCCCAGGAAGTTTTAGAAAATCTTGACGAAAAAGATAAAGAAGAGATTATAAAACTTATAAGCTATGATGAAGATGAGGCTGGAGCTTATATGCAAGCGGAATCTTTTGTTGGCAAGATGAATGAAAAGATTTCCCAAGCAGTTAAAAGGCTTAGAAAATTAAAAATTGAGGGAGAGCTTGAAAATATCCACCAACTTTTCATAGTTGATCCAAAGGGAAAATTGCTCTATGGAATATCCCTAGAAGATCTTATAACCTTTGATTTTGATATGACTTTTAAGCAAATCATACAAAGCCAAAGCAAAGGCTTTTATACTCCCATTTTAGCAAATGATCATGACGATATACAAAAAATTGTTACCCTTTTTGACGAACACAATCTAAGTGTTTTGCCCATAGTTGATGAGGAAAATACCCTAGTTGGTCGGATTACCAGCGATGATATACATGACATTATCCAAGAAAATGCGACCGAGCAAATATATAACCTAGCTGGTGTTGATGATGAGGCAGAAGAAGAATACACCCTTTTTGAGATAGGCCGCACAAGGGCACTTTGGCTTTTCTTAAATCTTTTAACAGCCATCGTAGCTTCAGTTGTTATATCGATTTTTGATGCAACCATACAAGCTTATGTGGCTTTAGCAGTGTTAATGCCCATAGTTGCATCTATGGGAGGAAACGCAGGAACCCAAACCCTAACCGTTGTGGTGCGTAAACTTGCCCTTGGAGAGATAAATTTTGAAAATGCAAAGGAAGCTTTGAGTAAAGAGGTTATAGTCTCTACCTTAAATGGATTTTTCTTTGCTCTTATCATGGGTTTTGTAGCGTTTTTTTGGTTTAAGCAGCCCCTGCTTGGTTTGGTCATAGCCTTATCTATGATTGTAAATTTATTTTTTGCAGGTTTTTTTGGTGCTTTGATACCTTTGGGACTTAAAAAAATGAATATCGACCCAGCGGTTGGAAGCACGGTTTTGCTTACCACCATCACTGATGTGGTTGGTTTTTTCAGTTTTTTAGGACTTGCTAGTTGGATATTGATATGAAAAAGATAGAGTTACTAAATATAGAAGATTGCAAAAAGTCTTTATACATAAAGCCAAAGAGTATGTTTTATATGATAAATGGCAAAAAAAAGCGTTGGGATATAGTTGATACCCACAATTCCGTAGCCATCTTACTCTACCACAAGCAAAAAGATAGCTTCGTTTTTGTCAAACAATTTCGCCCATCTATTTATCTTAAAAATCAAGATGGATTTACCTATGAGCTTTGTGCGGGTATCATGGACAAGGGAATAAGCCCAGAACAAACGGCTTTGGAAGAAATAGAAGAAGAAACGGGTTTTAAGATAAGTTTAGATCAGCTAGAGAAAGTAAGCTCCTTTTACACCGCCGTTGGCTTTGCTGGGGGCAGGCAAAATCTCTACTACGCAACCTTGGATGATAGCTTTAAGATAAGCGAGGGTGGTGGAGATGATAGCGAGGATATAGAGGTTATTTATCTGCCTAGAAAAGAAGCTTTAGGTTTTGTTTTTGATGAACAAATAGCCACAACTTCGGGGCTCATGTTTGCTCTTATGTGGTTTTTTCATTCTAAGGAAAAGCAGCTAAATTTAGATTAATTTAAAATAGGAAAAAGATGACATTTCAAGAATTACCAAACGCCAAAAAGAAAAAAAGCCATATTTGGATACTCCCACTTTCCTTTGAGAAAACCGTTTGCGGAAAAAAAGGAACCGCTAAGGCTCCAAAGGCGATAATCGATGCGTCCCTTGATACGGAATATTATGAGGAAGAATATGATTGGAGTCCATTTAAATATATTAGATTATATACGGGTAAAAATTTTAGCAGGATAAAAAACTTTAAAAAGCTTGATTTACGAATTAAAAAGTTTCTAAAAAATCATAATGGACAATTTTTGCTAACCCTAGGGGGCGAACATTCCATTACTCCTTTTGTAACAAAACATCTCTTGCCAGCAAATTCTACTATAATCTTCTTTGACGCCCATGGGGATTTTCGCAAAACCTATCTTGGAAGCAAAAATAATCACGCTTGCGCTTTATATAATCTTGCCAAGCAAGGTCATAAGGCCATCGCCATAGGACTTAGAAGTTTCTTTGATGATGAGAGACAAAGGATGGATGAGCTTGGAATCAAGTGTTTTACGGACTTTGATCTACAAAAAAAATCAAAACAAAAGGAACTTTTTAAAGGGATAAAAAACCTAAAATCAAATGTTTACATCAGTATTGACATGGATTGTTTTTCTCCTGGTTTTGTTAGCGGAGTTGGAACTCCATTGCCTGGTGGCATAGAATGGTTTTTCTTTTTAAAGATTTTAAAATCTATATTTGAAAATAAAAATATAAATATTCTAGGAGCCGATATAGTTGAACTTTTGCCCGAAAAGTCCAAAGTTTCCCAAGTGATAGCAGCCAAGATAATGCAAAAGATTTTTTCCTATTGGGGAAAAAGTAAGGGTTATGATAAGCTTGAACAAAAGGGTTCCCAGATGGACATTGATTATGAATAATTAGATGCCTCCCCTCGTTCAAAAACAACAACTTCCATCCTATAATTTCATCCAAAACTACCCCAAATAGGACAAAATTTATCCTTTAAAAAAGCTTAAAACATTGATTTAAGTCATAGAAATTACATAATAATTTTGATAATATGCATTTATACAATTTATCAAAAAGGAGGTTTATTGTGTCAATTTCAAGAAGAGATTTTTTAAAGACAGCTGCAGCTACAACGGCTGCTAGTGCTGTTGGGATCAGCGTTCCTAGCTCCCTTAAAGCAGCGTCTAAGGATGCTCAAAAATCGTGGAGATGGGATAAGGCTGTATGTAGATTTTGCGGTACGGGATGTGGAATCATGGTCGCAACAAAAAAGGGCAAGATAGTTGCTGTCAAGGGTGATCCAGCCGCACCAGTAAACAGAGGTTTAAACTGCATTAAAGGCTATTTTAATGCAAAGATTATGTATGGAGCTGATAGACTAAAACAACCCCTTTTAAGAACAAATGCAAAGGGTGAATTTGACAAAAAAGGAAAGTTTCGCCCAGTGTCTTGGAAAAGAGCCTTTGATGAGATGGAAAAACATATCAAAAGAGCTCTTAAAGAAAGTGGACCAGAGGGTGTTGGTGTTTTTGCCTCTGGCCAATACACCGTCATGGAAGGATATGCTGCCCAAAAGATGATGAAGGGCGGGTTTAGATCCAATGCCATAGATCCAAACGCAAGGCACTGCATGGCAAGTGCTGTTGTTGGCTTTTACCAAACCTTTGGGATTGATGAGCCTAGCGGATGTTATGATGATATTGAGCTAACCGATACCATCGTAGCTTGGGGAGCAAACATGGCAGAGATGCACCCAATTCTTTGGTCAAGGGTAAGCGATAGAAAGTTAACAAATCCCGAAAAGGTTAAGGTTGTAAATATCTCAACCTATACAAATCGCTGTTCTGATTTATCAGATATTGAGATTATTTTTTCTCCTAGTACCGATTTGGCTCTTTGGAATTATTTAGCCCGTGAAATTGTTTACAATTACCCAGAAGCTATCGATAAAGAATTTATAAAAAAACACATCGTTTTTGCAAGTCAGCCCGTAAATATAGGTTATGGAATGCGTCGAGATGGAGAAAAAGCCCTCAAAGATGGATATTATAATGCTAAAGAAATGCAAACCGTTTCAAAAGAAATGGAAAAAATAGTTTCCAAAAAAGAAGCCCCAGCCCTAAAACCCTTTGGTTACAAAGAGGGTGAGCTTATGAAAAACAAACCAGCAGGGCTTAAACACTGGGAAATAAGCTTTGAAGAATACAAAAAGTTTTTGGAGCCTTATACCCTTGATTATGTGGCTAAAATCTCAAAAGGAGATCCAAACGAAAGCCTTGAGAGCTTTAAGAAAAAATTAAAAGTCCTAGCAAAACTTTATGTGGAAAAAGATAGAAAAGTGGTTTCTTTTTGGACTATGGGAATGAATCAGCATACCCGTGGAACATGGGTAAATACCCTTTCTTACAATGTCCACTTCCTACTTGGTAAACAAGCAAAACCAGGAAATGGAGCCTTTTCCCTAACAGGACAGCCAAGCGCCTGTGGAACGGCAAGGGAAGTTGGAACTTTCTGCCATAGACTTCCAGCGGATATGATGGTTAAAAATCCAAAGCATAGAAAGATAGTCGAAGATGATTGGAAAATACCAGCTGGTACCCTAAATCCTGTTGGAAATCAACATATCATGAAAATCCACAGAGATCTAGAAGATGGCTTCATGAAATTTGCATGGATAAATGTATGTAATCCTTACCAAGATACTGCAAATGCAAACCACTGGATAAAAGCAGCAAGGGAAATGGATAATTTTATCGTTTGTTCCGATGGTTATCCTGGAATTAGTGCTAAGGTGGCTGATCTTATCTTGCCAACTGCTATGATTTATGAAAAATGGGGAGCTTACGGAAATGCTGAAAGGCGAACCCAGCACTGGAAACAGCAGGTATTGCCCGTTGGGGAATCTATGAGTGATACTTGGCAGTGGGTTGAACTTTCAAAACGCTTTACCATAAAGGATGTTTGGGGAGAAAGTAAGCTTAGAAATGGTAAAAAACTTCCAGATGTTATCGCTCAAGCTAAAAAAATGGGTTATAATGAAAACACAACCATGTATGAGATTTTATTTGCCAATGATAGGGCAAAAAGCTATAAGGCTGATGATCCAATAGCAAAGGGTTTTGACAATAGTGAAGTTTTTGGAGATAGCAGAAATGTTAAAGGAAGTGATGGAAAAGTTTGGGATGGATACGGCTTTTTTATTCAAAAATATCTCTTTGAAGAATATGCTGACTTTGGACGTGGACATGCCCATGATTTGGCTGATTTTGATACTTACCAAAGGGTTAGAGGTCTTAAATGGCCAGTTGTAGATGGAAAAGAAACCCAGTGGAGATTTAATGCCAAATACGATCCATACGCAAGAAAGGCAAATTCTGGGGATTTTGCATTTTATGGACCACTTGCTAAAGCCTTATCCCAAGGGGATCTAAAAGGTATCAAAGATAAAACCAAAAAGTCCTTGAAAAATAAAGCCAAGATTTTTGCCCGTCCTTACATGGATCCACCAGAAATGCCTGATAAAGATTATCCTCTTTGGCTTTGTACGGGAAGGGTTTTAGAGCATTGGCATAGTGGAACCATGACCATGAGAGTTCCTGAACTTTACCGTGCAGTTCCTGAAGCCTTGTGTTACATGCATAAAGATGATGCTAAGAATTTAGGTCTAAAACAAGGTGAATTTGCTTGGGTTGAAAGTAGAAGAGGAAAGATAAAAGCAAGGGTTGAAACAAGGGGAAGAAATAGAACTCCTCAGGGCCTAGTTTATGTGCCTTGGTTTGATGAGAGGGTTTTTATAAATAAAGTTTGCCTAGATGCAACCTGCCCTATGTCAAAACAAACCGATTATAAAAAATGTGCAGTTAAGGTTTATAAGGCTTAAAAATGAGCGGAGTAAATACAAGGCGAAATTTCATCTCTTTTTTAGCTAGTAGCCTTGGGCTTTGTACCTTTGGTGGTATAGTTTGGAGTGTGAGCTTAAATGAGGCCGTCTCGGCCCCTTTGATTTTGAGACCACCAGCTGCAAAGGGTGAAGAAGAGTTTTTAAAAGCTTGTATAAAATGTGGGCTTTGTGTGGAGGCCTGTCCCTACGATACCCTAAGTTTAGCCAAATTTGGGAGTAAAAAGCCCCTAGGAACTCCGTATTTTACACCCCGTGATATACCTTGTTATATGTGTCCTGATATTCCTTGTGTACCTGCTTGTCCAACGGATGCTTTGGATAAACAAAATGTAATGAGCATTAAAGATGGTAAAGAAGTTTTGGATATAAATAAAGCATCCATGGGAGTAGCTGTTGTTGATGAGGTCTCATGTGTTGCCTTTTGGGGCATACAATGCGATGCTTGTTATAGGGCCTGCCCCCTTTTGGGTAAGGCTATCAAGCTAGAATTTAAGCGAAACGAAAGAACAGGAAAACATGCCTTATTGATGCCCGTTGTTGATACGGATGTTTGTACGGGTTGCGGACTTTGCGAACATGCTTGCATCACCAAAAAGGCTGCTATTTATGTACTTCCTAAAGAGATAGCTTTGGGGGATGTGGGAGAGCATTATATAAAAGGTTGGGATACAAAGGATGAGAGTAGGCTTGAAAAATTAAAGGTTCAAAAACAAGATGGTAAAAAGGCTGTTGATTATCTAAATTCGGAGATAAGCTATGATTAGGAAATATAAATTTTTAATTTTAAGAAGAATTGTCCAAATTGGAATGTTTGTTCTTTTTGCGGGAGCGAATATCTATGGTTGGAATCTTTTGAAAGGAAATTTAAGCTCATCTCTTATTTTGGACACTATTCCTTTAGCTGATCCTTATGCTATTTTGCAAATGTTTTGTGCTGGGGGAATCTTGGGTTTAGATGCCATGTTGGGAGCTTTTATAGTCTTACTTTTTTACGGCTTAGTTGGGGGAAGAGCATTTTGTTCTTGGGTTTGCCCTTTAAATATGGTAACAGATCTTGCAAATTATCTAAGAAGGACTTTAAGGCTTAATGTTCATAAATATTTGCATCTAAAAAGAAGCTTTAGGTATTGGATACTATTTCTTAGTTTAGTGGTTTCTTTTGTTCTTGGTTATGGAGCCTTTGAAATGATAAGTCCCATCGGGATACTCTCAAGAGGACTTGTCTTTGGTTTTGGTTTTGGAATATTTGTGATAATCGCAATATTTTTATTTGATTTATTTATCCATAATCATGGTTGGTGCGGATATGTTTGCCCTTTAGGAGCCTTTTATTCTCTTGTGGGACAAAAAAGTCTTATTAGGGTATCTTATGAGCATGAAAAATGTACTAGATGCATGAAGTGTAAGGAAATTTGTCCCGAACATAATGTTTTAAGCATTGTAACAAAAAAAAGTGGGTTTATTGCGGGAAAAGAGTGTACAAATTGCGGTCGCTGTGTGGAAGTGTGCGATGATGATGCACTAAATTTTAGTTTTAGAAAAATAGGAGAATCAAATGTTAAAAATTAATTTATTGCCAGTCTTGGCAGTTGGAATCATCTGTAGTTTAGGTTTTTCCGATGCCAAGGTTTTTACGGAAGAAGAGCTTGGAGTTAGGAAAAGTAATTTGTATAATGAAGAGCTTACCATGAAAGGAAATGTGGATTATTCAACTAAGGCTCCAGGGGAGTCAAAGAGGATAGAGCGTTCTTTTGAAAATGCCCCTCCTCTAATTCCCCATAGTGTAGAGGGACTTTTGCCCATAACAAGGGAAAATAACATGTGTATTAGCTGTCATGCGCCAGAAGTTGCTAGCGCAGTTGGGGCAACCCCTGTTCCAAATAGCCATGTTATCTCCTATAGACCTGTTGTAAAGATGAAAAATGGCGAGGTTCAAAAAGAAGGCAAGGCTTATGCAAATACTGCTGATGTTAGGGCAGCATCCCACAAAAGGGATGGAATTAGCATGGATAGATTTAATTGCAGTTTATGCCATGTTCCCCAAACAAATAACGAACCCCTAGTTAAAAATGAGTTTAAAGCTGATTTTAGAAATAAAGGGGATAAGCAAAGATCAAATCTAGCTGACATCTTAAATGAGGGCGTAAGTTATCAATAATCATGCAATAAAAGGCAGAAGAGGGTTTTTTCAAGCCCTCTCCCCTAAGAGGGATTTTATCCTAAGGCCCCCTTACGCAAAAGACGAGCAGTCTTTTTTAGATGCATGTGTTTTTTGTGAAAAGAAGCCATGTGCTACTTTTTGCGAAGAGGGTATTATAAAAATTAAAGATAATTTGCCTATAATTAGCTTTGAAAGTGGCGGATGTAGCTATTGTAAAGAGTGTGCAAATGTTTGCCAAAATGGGGTTTTAGATCTTAAAAATCAAAACCAAATAAAGGCACTTTTTACCATAGATACAACAAAATGCCTCTCATGGAAAGGTGTGGTTTGTTTTGCATGTAAGGATGTTTGCGACATGGGAGCTATTGAATTTTTTGGCATGTTTAGACCTCAGGTTTTAAATACTTGCATCTGTTGCGGTTTTTGTGTGAGACCTTGCCCGAGTGATGCGATAATGATAAAGGAAAAATTATGAAATACATGTTTATATTTTTTTTATGCCTTAGTACTCTTTTTGCTTTGCCGCCCATTGGCTCGATAAAAGCTGATGGTAATGTGATGGATATAGTTTATCATGATGGAAATATCCTAGTTGCAACGGATAATGGCTTTGTGGAAAGCTATGAATTAAATAGTTCAAAACTAACAAAAAAGATAGAATTTGAAAAAATAACAGATTTTACTGGCGATTTGATAGGAGCAAAGATATATTCGGTGGATATTTTGCAAAATGGCTCCATCCTAGCCGTGGTTCAAGGCAAATCCTTTTATAGAAAACTCGCCCTAGTAAGGGATGATAAGATTAAAATTTTGCTAGATTCATCCAAAAAGCTCATGATAAAAAAGGCAAAATTTATCGATGAAAATAGGGTTTTAATAGCACTTTTGAGCAATGAGCTGATCTTATATGACATTAAAAAAGAAAAAAATATTTATAGGATTAGCCTTTCCCAGTCTCAATTTTCCGACTTTGCATTAAATGAGGATAAAAGCGAGGTTGCATGTAGCAGTGAAAGCGGTGGGGTCGTCTTAGTGGATGTGCAAAAGGGTAAAAAACTTCGCACCTTAAATAGTGGAAATGTGGATAATGTCTATAAGGTTGATTTCAAAAAAAATACTATTATTAGTGCAGGACAAGATAGAAGAGGCATTGTTTATCATTTGCCAAAGGGAAATTTTGACAGATACGATGCTTCTTTTTTGATTTATGCATGTGCTTTGAGTAAGGATGCTAGATATGGGGCCTTAGCCATAGATGAAGATAATGATATAGCCGTCTTTGATCTAAAAACAAAAAAGCAAATAGCCCTACTTAAAGGGCAGGAGAGTACTTTAAATTCTATAGTTTTTATAGACAATAAAACCTTAGTTAGTGGAAGTGATGATAAAAATATTAAGATATGGAGAATTAAATGAATATTTCAAGTATAGTTGTACAAGCAAAAAGTGAAGATATTGATGAATTGGTGGAGATTTTTAGCAATTGTGATTTTTGTGAATACCATTTCAGCGACAAGGAAAAAGGAAAAATCATAGTAACCATTGAAGGTGAGGGAGTGGATGAAGAGATTAAAAATATAAAAATCATCCAGCAAACCCCAAAGGTTATAAGTGCTGATATGATGATGACTTATAGCGAGGATGAGCTAGAAAAAGAAAGGGAAAAAATACAAATGAGCAGTATCGTTCCTAGCATGTTAAATGATGAGGACATAAGGGCGGAGGATATAATTTATTATGGGGATGTGAAGAAAAAAGATATTTAAAAGCATTTTTTCTTTTTCCATTTTTTGCCCATGCCAAAAATTGTTATGCCTATCCAAAAAATTTCAATCAAAAAAGAGCCTAGGTTGAAGTGGAAGATTAGGGAGATTATTAACAAAATCGCTCCTAATAGGTTAAGCCATAGGTAAACCCAGCTATCAAATGTAGTTTTTTGGGCTTGGATAAGAAAATATGCCCAAACCGTAAATGCCATTCCAATAAAGCCCACCCATTGGTATAAATCAAATTCCATTATTGCCTCTTAGTTTAAAAATACCCCATTGCTAAAATAATAAATAATAGGATACGAGATAAGAAGAGCAAATAATATACAATTTGCTATTAAACCTAATTTAAATAGAGCATTTTTTGCAGGTTTTTTTAGGAAAAATAGTATCAAAGCAAACCAGCCAGATAAAATTGTCATGAAAATTAGCAAGTAAATGGGATATCCTATGTAAAAATATTCCTTTTGAAGCATACAAAATGGGCATAGATGGGTTGGAAGTTGGTAAATATATGGGGAAAAAAAGCGTATGATGGCATAAATGACAATGAGCGAATTTGCTATGCTTAAAATTCCAAATGGGATAGGTTTTTTTAGTAGGGCGAAGATGGAATATAAGATAAAAGATAGTGCAAACATGCTAAGTATGAAGGTTTTTGTTTGATAAAAAGGTAAGGAATTTATCTCATTTTGAGAAAAGATGACACTACAACATGCCACAGGTGTTTGGGTGGATATTTGGCTAAAATGGGCAAGAGAAAGGATAAATTCCAAAACCAAAAGAAAAAAAAGTGGTTGAAAGAGGATAAATTTTAATTTCATGTATTTTGAAATTGGACTTTTTAAATCGTAATGATTTATCAAAAGCCATCCGCTTAATAAAAAAAGATTTATGATTTTTAGGCCTAACATAAAAACCCCAAAATCACTTCCACTTAATATTCCAGCCGCACACATTGCTCCTGGAACTATGGATGAGAGGGCATCTAGGCTAAAAATAAAATATAAAAATATCCCAAGCTTAACACTTAGGGTAAATGTGATGATGATGGCCACCAAGTACCCACTATTTGCGAGGTTATATTGGTAAGTCGATGTATTGTTTAGATCAAAATCAAGGCTGATTTTTATCGCCCAATAAAGGGATATGGAAAAGAGGGTTAAGATGATAATTTCAACTATAAAGATGCTAAGCAAAAATGGCGATAAAAGTATCATTTTATGACTTTTTGTAACTCAAATTTTTTTGTGATTTTATCCCATTTGTAAATCAAAGGGTCATGGCTTGCTATGATAAGAGTATGCCCTAGGCTTTGGATTAGATCTAGATGCTCTAATAATTTTAAGCTTAAACTCTCATCCAAATTTGCAGTGGGCTCATCGCAAAGAATTAAACTTGGAGAATTTATCAAAGCCCTTGCAATAGCCACCCTTTGGGCTTCTCCGCCCGATAAATTTTTTGCAAATACGTCTTTTTTATCTAGTATTTGAAAAGTTTTTAGTAAATCCAAAGCTTTTTTGCTTAAATTTTTCCCATCTACTAAGGTTGGCAAAAGGATGTTATTTAGAACGCTTAACGTTGGTATTAGATTGAAATTTTGAAAGATTATGCCTATATTTTTTCGCCTAAACCTGCTAGCAAAATTTTCTGGTAATTTTGAGATGCTGGTTTTGTTTATGATGATCTCGCCACTAGTTGGTTTATTTAAGCCAGCTATTAGTGATAAAAGTGTACTTTTTCCGCTTCCGCTAACCCCACAAAGAAGTGCAATTTCACCTTTTTTTATGCGTAAATTTACATTTTTTAGGGCACAAAATTCCCTTGGGCTTTTTTCGTTGAAAATTTTTGTTACATTTTTTATTTCTATCATCTGATGATATCCCCCACATCCCTTGTTGCCGTTTTCCATGAGGGAATGATGCAAACTGCCATGTAAAGGGGAACTGTGCTAAAAAATAAAAGGAAAAATTCTTTTAAATTAAAAACAAAGGGCAAATCAAAATCTTGTTTTAATTCCGAATAGCCCGTAAAAACATATTTTAAAGCGGGTGCTTGGAGAAAATAAACAAAAAATATCGCCAAACTTAGCCCAAGTAAAAAAGCCCCCATGCAGAGTATGAGGCTTTCTAGCATCTTATAATAAATTATATGATTTATCTCCCAACCAAGGGCTTTTAAGATACCAATTTCTTTTTTTTCTTCACTTCTTAATCCGCTTGATTTGTCATAAAGTATAATGGCAAATGTGATAAAACTGATGATAAAAATAAGTAAAAACCAACCACTTTTATATTGGAAAAGTAGTTCATAATCTTTCAAGATTTCGCTTTTAGTAGTAAGCTTAAAATGAGGATATTTATACGTCAATTTTGCTGCTATAAAATCCACCTCATTTGGATTTTCTACCTTGATGATAATATCTGTAAATTTATTTTCATCTACACCTAAAATCTTCCTCACACTTTCTTCATTCATCAAAACAACATCATTGCTAAAAAGTTCACTCCCATCCTTGAAAATTCCAGCTATTTTAACTCTCTCATGACCACCACCTAGCTTTTCAAAGGACACTATATTCTCAGATGAAGTATAAATTTTTAGCAAATCTTTCATGTTTTTTGAAATATACATGTAGGATATATCGTCCATTTGGGGTAAGATCTCGGCAATTTTTGTGATCTTATCATTATAATGTTCTTCAAATGAACTCACACCCATGAGGCTAATATAAGTTTTTTTAAATTCTAGATAATGCTGCCCCCAAACTCGCCCTTTAACATACGAAACCCCCGCCATGTCCCATAAAGGCTCGATATCTTGTTTGTCTATTGGATAGGATTTTCCTCCAATTTGTTTGTTTATGAGGATTTGTGAAGTTTGTTCTGCGACGCTTTGGAGGGTGTATTTTAGTGAATTTGTTATAAAAATAACCGATGATAAAAGCCACACTAAAAGGGCGAAGATAAACGCAATTGAAAGATTTTTCCAGCCAAAGCGATTTATGGATAAAAGGGCAAAATCAAATACGGAATTCATTTTTTCCTAACAGGATTTGAAAGTATAAAAGTGCCAAGCTTGTTTTCTCTAAGGGAGGGATGAAGCCCAAAAAGAGTGTCGGCATTTTTTAAATCCCTGTGTCGCAAATAGGGGGTATTTGAATAAAAAGCAAATCCGTTAAGGCTACTTAGATCTAAGAAATCATTTAGCAATTTCGTATTTTTTGGATGGGAGGAAAGGTAGCCTATTTGAGCTACTAAGCTTAAAAATATAAGACCAAAAAATATAAAAAATCCTCTCTTACTCACACTCTTTTCCATCTAATTTACATAGCATAGATGGATTTATATCTTTTAAATTTATGATTTTACTTCCCTTATGATCTTGCAAAAAAGTTTTCGCATCGTTTTTTTTCTCAAAAGGAATAAGCTCATGTCCCATGGGTCCTAAAACATCGCTACCAATCACATAAAAAGCTTTTTTGCCATCTATTGCTAGTTGGGTATAATAATCGGTAACTATAACTTTATTTGCTTTAAAGTCAGCTTTAGTGCCATATTTTGCGGGGTTTTGGAGGTACTTTGCCAAGTCTTTCACCCCATCAAATGATAAATGTCCCTTTGAGTGTATAATTTGTGCTGCCCATCTGGGATATTTACCAACAAACATGCCGCAAACTGGACACTTTTCATCATCCTTAATGTGTAATTTATGATTTTTTTGATGATTTTTACCCTTTACCACATCCCATAAATATAAAGCCACAGCTTGAATTTGTTTTGGATTTAAGTTTTTACAATTTTGTTTAATTTCAGGTTTTAATTCGTTGATATGATGGTATTTTAGAGGGTTTATTTTACCTTTTTCGCATTTTGCTTTTAGAATCTTTTTGCCCATAGGATACATCATTTTTTCTCTTTTTTTGCTTGTCATTGTCCTATCTTTTTTCAAAGATTTATGGGCAATTTCATAGGCTTGTTTAAACGTTTTTATCTCTCCACCCATTTTTTTTATAAAATGTTGAGCTTCTTTTTTGCTTGCAAAAGCTAGTTTGCTAACCTTACTCATAGTCCCTAAAACCTTACTTCCAACCACATAAAAAGCATCTTGGGCTGGTATAAATTTCTCACTTATCACATCCACAACCATAGCTTTATTTAGATCTGTATCATATTTTATGTGATCATCAATCAAGCATCTTAGAGAGCAGTATTGAATGGCCTTGCCATCTTTTGCATGTGCGATGTGGGAAGTTTTATAAAACATTTTTAAGCTCATCCCACAAACCCTGCACCACTTTTTTGCTTTCCCTTCTTGAACCAAGGTCGGTTTTCCTGATGCCATTTTACTAAAATCATAAGCATTTAATTCGCCAAAAAATCCAAAAAATATAACTAAAATAATACCAAGTTTTTTCATATAATTTTCCTTAAAATTGAACGATAAAATTATAACTTTTGATTTCTTTTTAAGCGCTTAAATTTATTTTAGGCGCCGATGAAATAAATGTTTACCTTACTATTCATCAGTCCTTTTTCAGTACCCAGAAATCATTTTATCTTATTTTACATGTAATTTGGTTAAAATGCTACTCCTTAATATAAAAAAAGGAATAAGTTTGCATCCAATCATAGAAGAGTATTTGTCGAAAATCAATAATCTATCTGCCCTAGAGCCTAAAAATTTACCCCTTGATGTTTTAGATGCTATGGGGGAAATGGATGAGGGGGAGCTTTTTAAGCTTTGTTCTCAGTTTTTTGTGTTGAAAAATAATGTTCCAAATCAAAACAATATCGTAAATTTAAGCGAAGATGACATAGTAAATGGAGCGGTCAAATATGCAAAAGCAGTACTTAAACGAATAAAGATGCAAGGATGAAAAATACTTATTTGCTAGGAATTTCTTGTGCCCTCTTGGCATCTTTGATCTGGTCTAGCTCTTTTATAGCCCTAAAAATAGCCATTGCTAGCATGAATCCCATGAGTATAGTTTTTTTCAGAATGCTTTTAGCGAGTTTAATGTTTGCATTCTTTTACAAGCGATTTAAGGGCTTGCATGTAAATAAGGAAGATCTAAAATGGATAATCTTCATGGTCGTTTGCGAACCAGGTTTGTATTTTGTTTTTGAGATAAGTGCTTTGGAATTTACTTCCGCATCCCAAGCTGGGGTCATAGTCTCAACCATGCCACTCCTAACCGCCATTGGGGCGGGGATATTTTTAAAAGAAGAGGTTACAAAACAGCTTATTTTTGGCTCCCTTTTGGCGATGGCTGGGGCGATTTGGCTTAGTCTTAGTGCTAGTGCAAACGATTACGCTCCAAATCCACTTTTAGGAAATACTCTTGAAGCCCTAGCTATGGTTTGTGCGGCGGGTTATACCTTGAGTTTAAAGCATCTTTCTAAGAAATTTTCAGCCCTTTTTCTAACGGCAGTTCAGGCTTTTGGTGGAGCTTTATTTTTCTTGCCCTTGAGCCTTTGGGAGTTTGGAGTTAGGGGTTTTAGCGTTGGATACGATAGCTTTTTGGCGGTTTTATATCTTGGTATAGTTGTAACCATGGGAGGATATGGACTTTTTAATTATGCCCTAACTCTTGCCCCTGCGTCGAAAATTTCAAATGTGATAAATCTTATTCCTGCTTTTACGATTATTTTGGCGTATTTTATACTAGATGATGTTCTCAATCAAACCCAAATATTTGCCGCTGGGGTTATATTTTTAGGGGTTTTTATATCCCAAAGCATAAAACTAAAAAGGCACTGACTAAATAACATAAAAGTAAAAGGCATTTTGTAAAAATGCTTACTTTACTAGTTATCTGTTTTCTGTAATCTGCAATCCGTTTTCGGCACTGACTAAATCCCTATTTAGTCAGTGCTAGCTGGCACCATTTGCAAAGAAAACCTAAAAATATGGTATAATTCGAAAAAATTAATATTTCAAAAGGATGTAAAATGGGTTTAGATGTTTCTGTTTTATTGATAGCCATAGCTATAGTGGTGGGCATAATCATAATCTTGGGTGTAAAAGTTGTTTCCCAGTCGGATGTTTGGGTGATAGAGAGGCTTGGAAAGTTCCATAGAACCTTACATGGTGGATTTCACATTATTATTCCCATCATCGATCAAGTTAGATCTAAACTCACCGTTCGTGAAGGACTTATCGATATACCTCGCCAGTCAGTTATAACAAAAGATAATGTAAATATAGCCATAGATGGTATAGTTTATGTAAAAGTTGAAGATGGACGAGATGCCACATATAATGTTATAGACTTTGAAAGGGCCATCACAAATCTTGCCATGACAACTCTGCGTGGGGAGATAGGCGGTATGGTTTTAGATGATACCCTATCTTCAAGAGATAAGCTAAATGCAAGGCTTCAGGCTGATTTGGGTGCTGCGGCAGATAACTGGGGCATTAAGATTATGAGAGTTGAAGTTAGTGAGATTTCTGTTCCTGCGACCATAGAAGAGGCCATGAACATGCAAATGAAGGCTGAGCGTGAAAAAAGAGCCATTGAGCTTAAAGCCATGGCTGACAAAGAAGCACTCATACGAAAAGCAGAAGCCCTAAAGCAAGAAAAAGTTTTGGAAGCTGAGGCTATTGAGAGAATGGCAGATGCAAAAAAATACGAACAAGAAGTGGTAGCAACGGGCGAGAAAAATGCTATGGAGATGATAAATATTGCCATAAATGAAAATCCAAAATCAGCGGAATTTTTACTGGCAAAAGATAGGATAAAAGCCTTTAATGAATTGGCCAAAAACCAAAATAGCCAAAAGGTTGTTATTCCCTATGAAGTTAGTGAGCTAATCGGTTCTTTAAGTGTGCTAAAAGATTTTATGAGCTCAAAAAAGGCTTAAAATGCTAGAAATTCAAGCTTTATCAGCCCCCTCGCTTTTAGCCCTGGGGCTCTTGCTAGTCGGACTTGAAATCTTTGTGGGAAGTTTTTACATACTATGGTTTGGCATAGGCTTTTTGATAGTTGGCATAATAGAATATTTCATTCCATTTTCAAGCTTTTTATACCAACTTGCCACGGCTTTTAGCATAGCCTTACTTTTGCTTTTTGCCCTACAAAAAAAGGTAAAAATCCTATTTAAAACTGGCGAAAAAGAAATAAAAGACGATTTCCTAAACGAAGAGGGAGAGGGCGTCATCAAAGAAGAAATGGTATTTTTCAAAGGCACTTTATGGGAGTATGAACCAAAGGATCTGAAAGTAAAAGAGGGCGATAGAGTAAGAGTTTTAGAAGCAAGAGGGAGCAGAGCTAGGATAGAGTTGTTGTCGTGATACTTACTTATTGTTTGATTTGGTATAATTTGCTATAATGGGCGAAAAATTTTTAGGAAATTTATGAGTAGGTTAAGTGATAAAGAGGCTTTACATCTTTTAAAAAATGAGAGTTTGCATAATTTAGGGCGAATGGCTTGCAAGAAGAAATTGGAGCTTCATCCGAAGAAAATTACGACTTTTATTGTGGATAGAAATATAAATTATACCAATGTTTGCTGGGTGGATTGTAAATTTTGTGCTTTTTATCGTCATGCAAAGGCAAAGGATGCTTATATTTTAAGCTTTGAAGAGATTGGCAAAAAGATTGAAGAGCTTATGGAAATTGGCGGAACCCAGATACTTTTTCAGGGTGGCGTTCATCCGCATCTAAAGATAGAATGGTATGAAGATTTAGTTGAATGGATAAGTAAAAAATATCCAACTATTACAATTCACGGCTTCTCGGCCATTGAGATTGATTATATCGCTAGACTTAGCAAGATAAGCATAAAGGAAGTCTTGGAACGATTACATGCAAAGGGCTTATCTTCTATTCCGGGCGCTGGGGCAGAGATATTAAGCGATAAGGTTAGGGATGTTATTGCACCAAAAAAGCTCGATGTTAGCAAGTGGATAGAGGTTCATAGACAAGCCCATCTAATAGGTATGAAATCCACAGCGACCATGATGTTTGGAACGGTTGAAAGTGATGAAGATATAATTGAACATTTGCGTCATGTGAGAGATTTACAAGATGAAACAGGTGGATTTAGGGCTTTTATAGCTTGGAGTTTCCAAGGAGCAAATACCAAGCTTTTAAAAGAGTTGCCAAGCTTACAAAAAACTTCTTCAAATAGATATTTGCGAATCTTAGCAGTTGCTAGACTTTACCTTGATAATGTTGTAAATATCCAAAGTTCATGGGTAACTCAAGGAAGCTACATAGGTCAGTTGGCGTTAAAATTTGGAGCAAATGATCTAGGTTCGACCATGATGGAAGAAAATGTGGTCGCAGCAGCGGGGGCAAAAAATCAAATGAATCAAAATCAAATGATACAACTCATACGCGACATAGGTGAAAATCCTGCAAAAAGGGATACAGCCTATAAAATACTGGAAAAATTTTAGGAGAAATGATGGAAGAAAAAGCAACAAAATTAGAATATATAAAAATAAATGGCGTACAAGTGCCTTTAATTTATGAATTTAGCGATATTTTGCCCATTATTTCTTTAAAGATTGTCATAAAAGCAAGTGGTTTTTTAGAAGATGGCAAAAAGTTTGGCTTGAGCCATCTTAGCTCCAAAATGCTAGATGAGGGAACAAAAAGCCTAGGAGCTTTGAAATTTGCCCAAAAGCTCGAAGATAAAGCAATAAGACTAGGCTCTGTAAGTGGCAGGGAAACTTGGGTTTTTAGCCTAGATTGTCTTGGGGAAAATTTTCCCTATGGATTGAAAATGCTTACAAATCTTTTAGATGATCCAAACTTTACCGCTGAGGCTTTAGAAAAGGCAAAAAACCTAACTTTGGGGCAAATATCCGCCAAAAAGAGTGATTTTGATTATATTGCTTACAAAGGATTGCAAAAGATTTTATATAAAAATACTCCCCTAGAACATCAAGGTATAGGCACCGAAGAGAGCATAAAAGATATAAGTCTTGACAATGTAAAAAGCTTTTTTAAAAATCATCTAGATCTACAAAATGCTATGGTCGTTATCGGCGGAAATGTAAGTTTGGATGAGGCAAAAAAATATGCAAAAAAGGTTCTTTGCAAACTAAAAAAAGGAAAAAAACGCCAAATCTCATTTATAAAAACCTCTGAAAAAATGGAACTTAAAACCCTAAAAAAAGATACCGAACAAGCTTACGTTTATTTTGGTTCACCCTTTTACATGAAGCTTGGAGATAGTGATCTTTTTAAGGCAAAGGTTTTATCTTTTATACTTGGTGCATCTGGTTTTGGTAGCCGTTTGATGGAGGAGATTAGGGTTAAGAGGGGACTTGCTTATAGTGTTTATGCTAGGCTTAGGTTTGAGCTTTCAAGTAGTGATTTGTTTGGGTATTTGCAAACAAAAAATGAAAATAAAGATGAGGCTATAAACATAGTTAAAGAGGTTGTGGCCAAATTTTTAGAAAAGGGTGTAAGCAAGAGCGAATTAGAAGGAGCAAAAAAGTTTTTACTAGGCAGTGAACCTTTAAGAAATGAAACCCTCATACAAAGGCTAACCAAATCTCATAGCGAGATTTATAAGGGTTATAAACTAGGTCAAAGTGATAGGGAATTGGAGCAAATAGAAGCCTTGGAGCTAGAGGATTTAAATGCTTTTATCAAAAGCCATAAAGAGATATTGAAACTTAGTTTTTTTGTGGTTTGTAATGAAGATAAATGATAAGGATAGGGAAAATTTTAAAAAGCTGCATGTAAAAAACTTTTTAGATCTAGCTCTTATACTTCCTTCTTCTTTTGAAGATACAACCCTGCTTAAAAGACCTATAAATGATGGCTTTGGGGTGGTTGAAGTGGAGATAAAATCTCACTTTTTGAAAAGTGGTTTTTTAAGCATAGATGCCTTTTGTTTAACTTGGAATTTGCCCATTTGTTTTGTTATTTTCCATCCAAAACCCTTTCATTATTCTCTTTTTAAAAGGGGTAAAAAAATCTTTGTTTTAGGTAAGGTTACCTTTTCTTTTGGAAAATGGCAGATGGTTCAGCCAAAGGTTATAACCAAGATTGGGCAGATAAATCCTAAATACAAAACTCCCCTTAGAAATGCAAGCCTAAAAAATCTTATCCAAAAATACATAAACCGAGAAAATTTGGAAAAATTTGGATTAGAAAAGCTACATGTAGATACCCTGCTAGATTTACACAGGGGCGATAAACAAAGCATTAAAATGCTTAGTGAGCCGTATTTTTCCTCATATGTGAAACCTATTTTAAAATATATTGAGATCCTAAATCACCTCCAAAAATTATCAAGAAAAAAGTTTGATTTTCCTGCATCAGCTTTGCTAAATGGGGATGAGGGTAAGTTTGTAAAATCTTTGCCATTTGAACTTACAAATGATCAAAAAAATGCCATAAAAGACATCAAAAATGACCTTCAAAGCCCAACAGCTTCAAGGCGAGTTATCATGGGTGATGTGGGTTGCGGTAAGACTATGGTTATATTTGCCTCAGTCATGATGGCTTATCCTAAAAAGTGTATTTTAATGACACCAACGACCATTTTGGCAACGCAGATTTTTGAAGATGCAAAAGAGTTTTTGCCCTCTCATGTGAAATCATGCTTAGTTACTAGCAAGGATAAGGATGAGGATCTAGGGGAGTTTGATTTTATCATAGGAACCCATGCACTTTTATATAAAAATCTTCCAAAATGCGATCTTGTAATGATAGATGAGCAACATCGTTTTGGTACAAATCAGCGCCAACTCATCCATTCGCTTGTAAGCAAGGGCAAAAAACATCCACACTTTTTGCAATTTACTGCAACGCCCATTCCTAGGACGCTGAGCATGATAAATTCCATGGTTGTAAAATATTCTTTTATTAAAGAAATGCCCTTTGAAAAGGATATTGATACTTTCATAATCGCTAAAGAAGATTTTGGAAAACTTTTAAATCATATTGACAAAGAAATATCCCGAAAACGCCAGATTATCGTTATTTATCCCTTGGTTGAAGAAAGCGAAGCGAGCCAATATCAAAGCCTAGATGAGGGTAGAGGATTTTGGGAGAAAAAATATAAAAATGTTTATGTAACCCATGGAAAGGATAAGCAAAAAGAGGAAATTTTAAATACATTTAAAGAAAAAGGCGACATTTTGCTTGCCACAACCCTCGTTGAAGTTGGAATATCCTTGCCAAATCTCTCAACCATAGTCATAGTTGGAGCCGAAAAACTAGGACTTGCATCCTTACATCAGTTGCGAGGCAGAGTTAGTAGAAATGGACTAAAGGGATATTGTTATCTATTTTCCTATTCAAAAAATTTACAAAGACTAAAGGATTTTGCCAAAACTAAAAGCGGTTTTGATATAGCCTGGCTAGATCTACAATACCGCCAAGGGGGAGATGTCTTAGATGGACTAATCCAACATGGGGAGCAGTTTAAATATTTTTACATGAAAAGTGATGAGGAAATTTTAAAAAAAGCTAAGAAATCTTTAATGGAAACTAGGGGATAAAAATCCCCAAGCAACTAATACAAGCCAAAAGTTCCATCTGTTCTTTTGTAAAGAACCCTCATTTTAGCATCTATGTCGTTGAAAACAAAAAATTGCATATCACTTGATTTTAGTTTTTCTAGGGCTTCTTCTATCTCCATTGGTTTATAGAGTTCAAGCTCCATTGGGACTATCTCTTCGTGCTCTTTGTTTTCTTCTTTAAAAGTTTCTCCTAAGTTTTCTTCGCTTTTATTTCTAGAGCTTATGGTTTTATCGTGGTGTCTTCTAAGAACCTTTTTTGCCCTATCAATAGCTAGATCGATGGCTGCGTAAAGGTCTTTGTCTTTTTGCTTTATAACTATGGTGTTCAGGTGGGCTAGGTTTATGGTAAAATCAATCGTAAAACCCTTTTTGCCCTTTTTCTCATCGGCTGAAACTAGGGCTCTAGCTGAAATTATATCGAGGTTGTATTTATTTAGTGAATCTATTCCATTGCTTATATAATCTTTAATGGCATCTGTAAGTTCAAATTGTTTTCCTACTATGCTCATGTTCATATTTTATCCTTTTATATTTTGGTTTAATCTCACAAAATTGTAACACATAGATACTTAAAAAATCTATATAAAATTTAAGAAAAATCTAAAATTCCATTGCGATAGTTTGCATTTGGTTTATATTAGTTTGCTAAAATCTCATCTTTTATGAAAACATAACTAAAAAAATATTACAATTAGCAAATTAAGATTTAAAAGGATTAATGGATGAGACTTTTTTTAACATTTATTGTGGCTGTGGGTTTAAGTTTCCTTTTGCAAGGATGTGCTCAAAAAAAAGATGAGATTTACGACAAACCAGCTCTATTTTGGTATAAGTTGATTGTAAAAGATATAAAAAATCTAGATCTAGACAAAGCAGATTCGCATCTAACTTCCATGTCTAGTGAACATGTTGCCTCCCCCTTGCTTGAACCAGCTATCCTTATACTAGCTCAAGCCCACATGGACAATGAAGAATACCTTTTGGCAAATTTTTATCTTGATACTTATATAAAAAGATTTGGCACCAATGTTAAGAATGAATATGCACAATACATGAAGATAAAGGCAAACTTTCTATCATTTAAGTATGCAAACAGAAACCAACAACTTCTTTTAAAAACCATACAAGAGACAAGAAATTACGTGAGGGCTTATCCTTATTCCATCTATAACCCACTTATATATACCATGCTTACAAAGATGGAGTTGGGTAAGTATTATTTGGATAAGGATATAAAAGATCTTTATGGAAGAACAGGCTCTGATACTTCTGAAAAAATTTATGAACAAATGATAGAAAATTCTCCTTTAAAAGATGCCAAGATGATAGAGCCAAGCAAGCCTTGGTATCGTTCTATTTTTGAATAAAAGGAATAAATTGAAATTAAATGATTATGATAAATTTCCAACCAGTTTACCAGTGGTGGTCGAAGATGATGCTTTTTTGTATCCTTTTATGATCTCGCCCATCTTTTTAAGCGATGAAGAAAATATAAATGCGGTAAATAAAGCCCTAGATGACAACTCTCTCATCATGGTCGCATCTTCAAAACCACGCAGGGAGGGAGAAAGGGAATTTTCAGCCATATATGATGCGGGTGTTATAGGTTCAGTCATGAGAAGGGTTTCTCTTCCAGATGGAAGGATTAAGATACTTTTCCAAGGGATGGCAAAGGGTCGCATTATAGATCAGATAAACACTTCTCCCCTAGAAGCCCTAGTGGATATCATTCGCACAAACACCCTCTCAAGAACTAGAATAGATGCGACCTTATCGGTTTTGAAAGAAAAGATAAGGGCCTTGGCCTTAGTTAGCAATTATTTTCCACCAGATTTACTCAAAACCATAGAAGATAATCGCGATCCAAATAGAATCTGCGACCTTGTATCAAGCTCCATGCAACTCCAATCCGATGATGCATATAAGCTTTTCATACAAGAAGACATCGAACAAAGGGTTTTGCTTCTAGTAGATTTTCTAGCAAAGGAAATAGAAACAAGCAAACTCCAAAAAGAGATAAAATCCAAAGTCCATTCACGCATAGAAAAGGTAAATAAAGAATATTTCCTAAAAGAACAATTAAAGCAAATCCAGCAAGAGTTAGGAACCGATACCCAAAGAGATGAGGAGATAGAAGAGTATAGAAAAAAACTTGAACTTAAAAAACCTTACCTAAACGAGGATGCATATAAAGAGATCAAAAAACAAATAGATAAACTCTCCCGCATGCATCCAGATTCATCCGATGCAAGTATGATACAAAGTTATCTTGATTGGGTTATCGAAATCCCCTTTGAGAATGTATCTAAAAAGAAACTTGATATCGCAGAAGTTTCGAACCAGCTAGATGAAGATCACTATGCCCTTGAAAAACCAAAAGATAGGATAGAGGAATATTTTGCAGTTAAAGAGCTTTTAGATAGAAGGGGACTTAGCAAAAATCAAAATAAGGGTGCTATTTTATGTTTCATAGGACCCCCAGGCGTTGGTAAAACCTCTTTGGCAAATTCCATCTCAAAGGCGCTAAAGCGAGAGCTTATACGTATAGCCTTAGGCGGGCTTGAGGACGTGAATGAGTTAAGAGGACACAGAAGAACCTACATAGGAGCCATGCCAGGACGTATAGTTCAAGGCTTAATAGAGGCAAAGCAGATGAATCCTGTGGTTGTTTTAGATGAGATAGATAAGGTTTCCCGCTCATTTAGAGGTGATCCAACTGCTGTTTTACTTGAGATTTTAGATCCAGAACAAAATAACGAATTTAGGGATTATTATCTTAATTTTAATATTGATTTAAGCAATGTTATTTTTGTAGCAACAGCAAACGACATAGGCTCTATCCCTGCACCCCTTCGTGATAGAATGGAATTTATAACCCTAAGCTCATACACCCCGCAAGAAAAGTATTTTATAGCAAAAAAATACCTCATTCCCCAAGAGCTTGAAAAGCATGGCTTAAAACCAAGCGAGGTAAATATCACAAAATTAGCCTTAAAAACCATCATAGAAAACCACACAAGGGAAAGTGGAGTTAGAAATTTGAGGCGAAAAATAGCCGAGATCATGCGAAAGGTGGCAAAAGAGATTTTGATAAATCCTCCAACTAAAAAGATTTCAATTACAAATAAAAAACTTAAAAATTACCTAGAAAAAACCATTTTTGAGATAGAAGAAGCAAATGGAGAAGATCAAATAGGTCAAGTAAATGGGCTAGCATGGACTAGTGTGGGTGGAGATGTTCTAAAGATAGAAGCTATCAGAATACAAGGCAAGGGTTCCATGCAAGTTACCGGCTCACTCGGAGAGGTCATGAAAGAAAGTGCGACCATAGCACTAAGCGTTATTAGGGTTTTGATAGATGGGGGAAATTTAAATATTCCTTTAGATATCATCCCATGCTATCCTAAGGATAAAGAAAGCAAAACAAGCCCCTCTAAAAGCGATGTTTATAGAAGATTTGATCTACATCTACACGTTCCAGAGGGTGCAACACCAAAGGATGGACCAAGTGCTGGTATAACCATGGCAACAGCCATTGCTTCAATCTTTTCTGATAAAAAAGTGCGTAGTAATATAGCCATGACAGGAGAGCTAACCCTAACCGGAAAAGTCCTACCTATAGGCGGCCTAAAAGAAAAACTAATAGCAGCCTTCAAAGCAAAGATAAAAACAGCCCTAATCCCCGAGAAAAACTATAAAAGGGATCTAAAAGATATACCAGACGAGGTAAAAGAAAGTATGGAAATAATCCCTGTAAAGCATATAAAAGAGGTTTTGGAATTAGCTTTGGTTTGATCTCTAATCGTAATTTTGCTTTTATAGATCCCATCTCAAAAAGGGTGGGATTTGTTTTGAAAATGTTCAAAAATGAAAAGCCAAAAGGTTGGTTTGAAGTCTTCTATTTTTTCTTATAAGAGGAAGGGGTGTCTTTAGCAACAATTACTGTTTTGCATTCTTGTTAGTCTAAAGTAAAAATTATAACTTGAGGGGCAGTTCCTTGCTTAAATACAAGGAACTTTATCATATGTTAGATTTATAGTATCTCAAATGGAGAAGCTACTACTTTTTTTCTATCTACTATGTATGGGATAAATGCTGTGTGTCTTGCACGTTTGATAGCATTTTCGACCATCTCTTGGTGTTTTTTGCAGTTTCCTGTTAGGCGTCTTGGCATTATCTTGAATCTTTCTGATAGAGAATGTTTTAATACCTTTGTGTCTTTGTAGTCTATAAACTCAACTTTTCCTTCGCAATATTTGCAATATTTTCTTGAATATTTTCTTTTTTCTGCCATGTTATTTTCCTTTTTGTATTTTAAAATGGGATTTCATCATCGTTTATGTCGATGTCTGGAATATCCGCTTGATTTTGCTTTGGCTCACTTTGGTATTGGTTTGTTTGTTGGGCGGAATGGTTATTTTGGCTATAATTTTGATTATAGTTTGAATGGCTTTGCTCATTTTGATTGTAACCTTGCTCGCCACCTTGTGAACCTTTAGTATCTAGCATTTGCATATTATCGACCGTTACGGAGTGTTTACTCCTTTTGCCACCATTTTGGTCAGTCCATTGATCTAGTTTTAGTCTTCCTTCGATTAAGACCTTAGATCCACGTCTGAGGTATTGGTTAGCGATCTCTGCTGTGCGACCAAAAAAAGTAATATCAACAAAACATACCTCTTCGCCTGATGAGCCATCTTGCTTTTTAAATCTTCTATTTGTTGCAATCGCTGTGTTACAAACTGCACCTCCGCTTGGAAGATAACGCAATTCTAAGTCACGGGAGAGATTTCCTACTAATATCACTTTATTGTACATGCTAAGTCCTTTTTACTGCTCTTGCTTTTCTTCCTCTTTTTCTTGAGGCTTTACTTCTTCCTTTGCAGGTTTAACCAATTTTTCCCAATGGGATATTTCTTTTTTGTTCTCAAATTTAACCGTCATAAACTTGATAATATCTTCATTTATACGAATGATACGCTCAATTTCATTGATCGATGTTGCAGGTGCTTTGAAATAAAATACAAAGTAAATACCGCGTTCAAATTTTTTAACCTCGTAGGCTAATTTTCGAGTACCCATTTCTACTATGGATGCTATCTCGCCATCATTTTTTTCCAACACTTCTTTGATAAGTGCAACTTTGTTCTGAGCTTCTTCATCCGTAAGCGTAGGCTTTAGGACAAACAAAAGTTCATAATGTTTCATACTTTCTCCTTATGGATTTTTAGCCTTACTTGATCTAAGTTAGGCAAGGATTTGTCTTTGCATCTTAAAGCAAAGAACCCGTGATTCTACCTAAAAACTACTTAAAGATAGTTTACTTTTTTCGGAAAACGGATTGCGGATTACGGAAAACAGATAACTAGTAAGGTAAGCATTTTTACAAAATGCCATTTGTTTTAATGTTATTTAGTTAGTGTTGTTGCTACTTGGGTGGGAAAATTTAATGATGTTTTTGATATAATCTGACACGATGGTGTAGCAAATGGTAGTTTTTAAAAAGGGAAAAAATAATGAAATATACATCAGATTATAAGCCTTTAGATGTCGTTGATGAGAAGGGGAGGGGTTTGGTGTCTGATAGGCATTATTATAGGTCTGATCCAAGTGGTATAAAATCAACAAACAACGATCATATCCCAGGCGGCATGAGTAAAATAGTAGATTTTTTTATAGAAAATGTTAAATTAAATTATGTGTTGTTTTTATTTGTGATTTTGGGTGGAATCTATTCTTATAAGAGCCTTCCTAAGGAGATATTTCCACCCATTACGACGGATAAAATATCCATAGAGGGTGGATATGTGGGTGCTAGTGCTAATATCTTAGATAAGATGGCGGTTCAAAATATAGAAGATGGGATAAATAATATCTCTGGTATTTCTAAGATGAATTCTTATATTAGCCCAAATTCTTTTAAGATCGTGGTGGAGATTTCTAGCAAAGATCAAAAAGATACCATACTTCAAAAGGTTAAAGACTCCATAGCTAGGGTCAAGGGGGATTTTCCTGAAAATATGGATGAACCTACAGCTTCTCATTTGGTGGGTATGTTTCCGCTTATTTTGGTAAATATTTCTTCTAAGGAAATGGGGCATGATTATATACTAAACGCTGCAAAGGAATTAAAATCCAGACTCTCTTCTGTTAAAAATCTAACCAATATTCATATATATGGAGAGGGCGAAAAGCAGGTTAAAATAGAGGTAAATTCTAAGCTTCTAAAGGCTTATGGGATAGATAATAATGCTTTTTTAGGAGCTATTTCTCAGATGTCTTCTATTTTTCCCATTGGTAAAATTGCCCAGCAAGGGGGTAAGAACTATTTTATATCCACTTATAATGGGGAAAAAAATGTGGAAGATTTTTTAGATGCTATTATTAAGGTCAATGGAAAAGTTATACGATTGTCCGATGTGGCAAAGATAAGTAAATCTTTTAAAGATAATCAAACAAAATCCTCTTTTAATGGTAAAAAAACCATTAGTTTAAATATTTCAAAAACAGAAGATGGAAATTCTATGGAGTTGGTTAAGAGGGTAAAATCCATCTTAAAAGACTTTGAAAAACAATACCCAAAACTAAGCCTAGGAACCTTTTCTGATACCTCAGTTTATATACGAAATAGACTAAATACCGTGGTCTCAAACATACTCCTAGGTCTCATACTTGTGGGCTTTACCATGTACTTGCTCATCAATA
>PDPI01000027.1 GCA_002746565.1 Pseudomonadota bacterium
CTGCTATACCCTCTAATCCAGGAACCGTTTCCCATCTATCTTTGTTTTCGTCTGCAAGTGTATTCCAGTATGTCTTTATACTCTTTGACATTGTTACTATTCCCTCCTTGGTTCTAAAATTCGAAGTTGCGTAACACTTTAATAGGGCGCCCCGCTAGGGGTCACCTTGATTTATTTGTTATGTGGATACTCGTAATTACGCTCGATCTTAGCTATATCAACTTTGTACCAACTGTACCATTTCTGTTTGCCAAGGGATTGAGCCTCCAAGTGCCGTATATCTTTTTTCCATCCTTGAATGTCTTCAAGACTTTGCCAGTATGATACAGCTATTTCCATTCCATCTTCCTCAGATGCATTAAATTCCTTACATCCATACTTTGAGAAGGCTAGCTCTCTCATCTTCTGCGCGGTTTTCGAATACTGCTCATCTAGTTTCTTAATCTTTGCTGTAAAAATCACTGCGTACATCCTTAGTCCCTTTAGATGTTTGAGCTACATTTTCCGAGAATTGAAATCACATAGCTATTTATTAACCACACATTTTATCCATTTATCACTTAAAAATACAAATAACATACAATAGGTAATAAATCCCTTAAATACAATACTTACTATAAACAAGATTACAATATGTAATGTTTTTTTTATATATTTTAATATTTTATTATAATTTTATTGTATGGTTTATAGGGGAATAACAATGGTAAACATACATTTTGCATATTATTTGTATAAAATCTTAATAAAAATACATTTTATGGGGAACAAAAATGGCTAAAAAAGCTTTTATACATCGTTAAAAATAAAATTAGATTCAAGCATTATAGTATAAGTACAGAAAGAGTATGTATTTATTGGGCTAAAAAATACATACTTTATCACCATAAAAAGCATACTAAAAATATGGGTAAGATTGAGATAGAACAATTTTTGACTCATTTGGATACTAAACTTCATGTATCTCCTATCGCCCAAAATCAAGTTTTTAATGCCCCATTATTTTTACATGAGCAAGTTAAATATTTCTTTAAAAGATCAAAATATTCAAGTATTAAGGGCAAAACAAAGAAAGCATATTCACGTAGTTCTTACTGCGGATGAAGTAAAAAAAGGTTATTTTAAACTTAAAAGGGGTTTGCCAGCTTGTGGTAAAACTGATGTATGGCTGTGGGCTTTTTAGATCCCTCATAACTTCCACCATTAATTATGATATAATATGTTTCAAAATTAACAAAAGAGTAAGAGAGTGATTATGAAATTTATTTTATTCATTTTAGTATCTTTAATATTTGCATCTTGTAGTTTAGATCAAAAATCAGTTCCACCTCAAACTAAGCCTACCATTAAAACTCCCCCTTTGAAAAAGCTTTCCAGTGTGCCTCAAAAGCAACAAAAGATAAATTCTAATATGATACGAGGTACCATAAATTCTCAAAAATATGATGAAGCGTCTAAAAAATGGATTTATGAGATTGAGGTTGATGATATGGTTTCTAATGCATTGGAGAAAAAAGTATTTTCAGATGCAAGGAAGATGCATGATGTGGGTGATCTAGTTTATGCTGTGTTTTATAAAAATGATTTAAATAGGCTAAAAAAAATGTATTTGATCAAAAAACAACATAAAAAAATACTTCGCGAAAAAAAATATAAAAGAGTAAATTCTATCAAAACCCCATGGATAAGCGTTCCTTTAGAGGAGACGGTTATTTTAAAATAAAAGTGTTAACCGCTTGTTTACTCTTAACAAGTATGATTTCAACATAGCAAACATAAATTTTTCAACTCCTTTAGAAATGAGGCAGGGGTTAAGAGCCCCTCTTCCTATTTTATGTTTTCCCCATTCCGTAGGCGTTTTTTTGATCTCAAATTTTTATGTAAGTTTTTGTGTATGTTACCATTTGAGTAAAAAATATCATTTTTTTTACATTAATTTATATTTTGTTTTATAATTAAGCTAACACCCTGTATAATCTAGGCTGTCGAACAAATATTAATTTAAGGAGTCTAGTATGAAGAAATTCATAAAAGTGCTATGTGCGGTTGCATTATTAGCAAGTACAGGTTTATTGGCTAAGGCTGATTATACTATTAAATTTTCCCATGTGGTAAGTCCAGATTCTCCAAAGGGAAAGGCGGCTGATTTCTTTGCTAAAAGAGTAGGCGAGCTAACAAATGGCAAGGTTAAAGTGGAAGTTTTTCCAAACTCTCAGCTATATACCGATGCTGCGGTTATGAAGGCGCTTAAAATTGGCAATGTGCACATGGCAGCTCCTAGTTTTTCAAAGTTTACCTCTCTAGTCCCAGCACTTCAACTTTTTGATTTGCCATTTTTATTTAGGGACAATGACCACTTACACAATGTAATGGATGGCGAAGTTGGACAAGCTCTAAAAGATATGGTTACAAAAAAAGGTTTTATCGCCCTTGATTTTTGGGATAATGGTTTTAAACAATTTAGCTCAAACAAAAAAGCTATCGTTTCTCCAAAGGATACCGTTGGTCAAAAGGTTCGTATCATGAGTTCAAAGGTTTTAGAAGCTCAGATGAAAGCACTTAATGCAAATCCTCAAGTTTTACCATTTTCGGAGGTTTATTCTGCACTTCAACAAGGTGTTGTTGATGGGGGCGAGAATCCACTTTCAAACTTTTATACAAAAAAATTCTATGAGGTTCAAACTAGCCTTTCTATGACAAATCATGGATATTTGGGGTATTTGGTTGTTATGAGTAAGAGATTTTGGAAAAAATTTCCCTCCGATCTAAAGCCAAAGATTATGCAAGCTATGAAAGAAGCAACCGCAAAAGAAAGGGTTTATGCAGCTGAGCTAGATGCATTTTATTTAGATAAGGTAAAAGCTTATGAAAAATCTTCTGGAAAAATAAAGATTTATTACCCCTCAAAGGAGCAAATTGGCGAATTTAGGAAGGCAACAGAGGTTATTTACCCAGAGTTTTATAAGACTATTGGCAAAGATTTGATAGAAAAAGCAAAAGCTACCAAATAAATTAGAGTATAGGCTATGAAAAAATTTTTTTATTTCATAGATATTTTTGTTGCAACCATAAATAAAAATATGGCCGTTGTGGGTTTAGCCCTTGGAGTTACCTTAGTTTTTATAAATTCATTCATAAGGTTCTCCATAGACTTTACTAAATATATAGCCGATATTTTGGCATCAAATATATCTTTTTTGTCCGATTCAATACAAAGTGTTGGAACTTATTTAGTAACAAATCTAACTGCAATAAACTCTAGTATGACTTGGGCGGGGGAGTTAACAAACTACCTATTCATATGGTCAGCACTTTTTGGAGCCGCCTATGGCTTCAAAAAGGGTATTCATATTTCAGTAACCGTTATGTTAAATCTTCTTCCTAAATATCTTGCAAAATCCTTGTTCGTTTTAGCAAATATTATATCCTTTATTTATCTTAGCGCAAATGCTTATTTTGGATATCAAGTTGTTATGCTTTTGGATGAGATCGAAGAGATGAGTGTAGATCTAGAAATCCCCATGTGGATACCAAATCTAGTCTTACCCATCGCTTTTGCAGGAGCTGCTTTTAGGGCGGGAGAAAAGGTTATAGAGGTTATGCAAACAGATGCTAGTAAGGTTCTTATTAGAAACGAAGAAGAAGTCGTTCACGACTCAGTGGTTAAGGAGTAAGATATGATAATAGCATGTTTATTTATATTACTCTTTTTGTTTATGCTCATAGGTGTCCCTGTGGCTGTGAGTTTGGGTGCTAGCACCATGATAACAGCCTTTGCCTTTACGGAGTTTGAGCCAGTTGGTGTTACCATGCACGTTTTTGATGGGCTCAATAAATATTCGCTTATGGCAATTCCTATGTTTATCCTAGCGGGCGCCTTTCTCTCTCGAGGTTCGGCTGCTGGAAGGATTATTGATTTTGCAAAATCAATAGTTGGTCATTTGCCAGGCGGTCTTCCCATTGCGGCGATTTTTGCAAGTATCATCTTTGCTGCTGTTAGTGGTAGCTCACCCGCAACCGTTGTTGCCATAGGTTCAGTAATGTATGGAGCCATAAAGGGTGCTGGGTATCCCAAGCAGTATGCCATAGGAACCATAGCAACAGCTGGTAGTTTGGGAATTTTGATACCTCCATCCATCGTTTTTATCGTTTATGGTGTAACTGCGGATGAAAGCATAGGTAAACTTTTTATGGCCGGTATCATGCCAGGACTTTTAATAGGCTTTATGCTTATGGCAGTAACCTATTTTGGTGCCAGGAGATTGGGCTTTAAAAGAAGCGAGATGGCACCCTTTAGCGAAAGGATGAGGAAGTTTAAAGATGCCTTTTGGGCCTTGATGCTAATCGTCCTAGTTATAGGTGGAATTTATGGGGGATTATTTACCCCAACAGAAGCTGGAGCCATGAGTGCGGCTTATGCGTTTTTTGTTTCATTTTTTGTTTATAAGGATTTGAAGTTAAAGGATATTTATCCTATTTTATTAGAATCAGCCATGACAAGTGCTATGATATTTTTTATCATTGCAAACGCCATGATATTTTCCCATTTCCTAACAGACGAGACTATTCCCCAGCAAATTACCCAAATGATATTAGATGCAAATGTGGGACCTGTTATGTTTTTGGTTATAGTAAACGTTTTACTATTTCTTATGGGTCAATTTATGGAGCCTAGCTCGGTTGTTATGATAACAGTTCCTCTTTTACTTCCCATAGCCACAACTTTGGGCATAGATCCCATACACTTTGGTGTTGTTATGGTTGTAAACATGGAACTTGGCATGATAACCCCGCCTGTGGGATTAAATCTTTTTGTTGCAAGTGGTATAACGGGATTGAGTTTAAAAGATGTTATAATGGCTTCATTGCCATGGAGTTTAACCATCTTGGTTGGATTGTTGCTTATAACTTATATTCCAATCATATCTTTATGGTTACCAAATATAATGTTTGGATAGGTGGTCTATATGTGGGGCTAAGAGGCTCCACATATAAGGCTTATTTTGCCTAAAATGGCAAAAATCTTGTAAAAATGCAATATTTTACTAAAAAACTTGAAAATTAAGTACAATTTAAGAAGAATTTGAGTTTTTTGTAGTATAATTTTGCTGTAATTAAAATTTTCTAAAGGAGTTTATATGAAAATAGCAAAGTTAAGTCTTGCCGCTATAGTTGCTGTGGGAGCAATGACTACGTTCGCAAGTGCTTCTCAACTTGAGGAAGCTGTAAAGGGAACAACAATTGACGGATTCGTTCGTTATAGATTTACTGATAATAACAACAGAGGTGGAGATCAACATCAATTTACATCTGTAGCTAATTTCACTATGCCAGTTGCTGAGCATGTAAAAGCTGGTGTTCTACTTACCGTTAATGGTACTGATAAAGCAAGTGAAGCTGCTGCTTCTGATTATAAGTCAGGTCTTTCTTATGATATAGGTAGAGTTTGGTTTGGTTTCGATTTTGATAATGTAAGTGCTAAATTAGGTAAGTTTGAGGTTTTAAGCCCTTGGACAGACCCAGGATATAGAGGTACAGTTGGTAATGGTCTTCTAGTTCTTTATACTGGTGTTCCTGATTGGACTTTTGCTGGTGCTGGTTTTGTTGATACTAACTTGGGAGATATTGGCGAGAAAAACCTGTATGCACTTGCTGCTATGGGAAAAGTTGGTCCTGCTGATCTACAAGTATGGTTTGCAAATATGGAAGATGTTTTTGATTATTCTGTATATGCAGATGCTAAGTTCGCTATGGCTGGTTTCAAAGCTAGATTACAAGCTAACGTTTTAAAATTAGATGCTGATGTTGAAGATGATACTGGTGTTTACTTCGGTGGTACGCTTGGATATAGTGCATATGGTTTTGATGCCACTTTAGGTTATACTAAAAATGACGATAAGCAACCAGTTTATAACTTAGCTAATGATGATTCAAGTGGATTTATTTGGTCTGGTGGTAAGCAAATCAATGGTATGGTTGCAAATACTGCCGATGCTCAAGTTATATTCTTTGATCTAGGTTATGGTATGGGTAAATATGGCTTAGGAGCTGGTGTTGCTAACTTCCAAGTTGATGGAGATGATGTGGCTAATGAGTGGTATGTTAGTGGAGCTTACAAGTACTCTAAAAACTTCAAGCTATCTTCTTACTATTCTTCTTTGAATCTTGAAGATGCACTTGATAACCACAAAGTTAGATTTGAAGCAAAGTATAGCTTCTAATTTTTATTGATAAGCTAACTTATTTATAATAATTCCAAAGCCAAGGGCGCTTTTGCGACCTTGGCTTTTTTATTTTAGATATTGACGAAATGCCATAAAGCCAAATGGCGTTTTGGAAAAATGCTTACCGCTAATTATCTGTTTTTCATTTTCAGTTGTCTGTAATCTGTTTTTAGCGCCGGCTAAATTAGCTACAAATTTGTGTATTTACATTTCATTATTTCCACAGATATTTTTCCAAAAAGTAGATTTTACATATGCAATTGGGTATTATTTATTTGGGTATTTATATATTTGTTACTATAATTAACATTTTCTAATTATTTTCCCATCAAGAGCCTTGCAAAAAGGACTTACAAAGTTATAATTTTATACAATAATAAATTATATTTTAAAATAAGGAGTTTTAATGAAAAAAATACTTAGCATTTTAAGTGCAACTGCACTTTTAGGTACGATCTCTTTTGCAAAAGAGATAAAAATTGGTGCTGTAATGCCTATGACTGGACCGCTTGCAGCTTATGGACAAACTTGCTATTCTGGAATTGAACTTGCAAATAAATTGCAACCAAAACTAAAAAATGGCGATACCATAAAGATAGTTCTTGTGGATAACAAGGGAGACAAGGTTGAAACGGCTACTGCTACAACAAGACTTCTCTCAAGTGATAAGGTTGTCGGTATATTAGGAGCTCTTACTAGTACAAATACAGCTCAGGTTATTTCTTTGGCTGATAAGAAAAAAGTTCCTGTAATTGCTTCAGTTGCCACAAACGATAAGCTTACTACAAACAGAGACTATGCAAACAGGGTTTGTTTTATGGATTCTTTCCAGGGTTCAGTTGTTGCAAACTATGCTTTTAAGGATTTGAAGCTAAAAACCGCAGTTATTATAGCTGATCAAGCTCAAGTTTATTCTTTGGGTCTAGCGAAAGCTTTTAAGAAAACGTTCAAGAAAAATGGTGGAAAAGTTCTTAAAACCATAAATATCACTTCAGGTGATAAGGATTTTAAAGCCGTAGTTTCTCAGATAAAATCACTTAATCCAGATATGATTTTCTTGCCTATGTATCACCCAGAAGCTTCTATGATAGCAAGACAAGCAAAGCAAATAGGTCTTGATAAGCCAATGTTCTCTGGAGATGGGGTTGCAAACCAAACCTTTATAGATCTTGGCGGAAAGTCAGTTGAAGGATATATGTTTACAGACTTTTTTGATTATTCTGCGCCTCCAACGCAAAAATCAAAGGATTTCTTAGCTTATCATGAGAAGCAAACAGGCAAGAAAGAGCTTAATTCTTTTACTGCCCTTGGTGCTGATACATACTTTGTTATGCTAAACGCGATGAATAGTTGTGAAGATCCAACAGATAGTGTATGTATAAATAAAAAAATCAAAGAAACAAAAGGTTTCGAAGGTGTTTCTGGAATACTCAATATTGATAAAAACGGAAACGCAAGTCGTTCGGCTGTTATAAAGGCTATTAAGGATCAAAAAGCTGTATATAAAGCTACGGTTAATCCTTAACAATTTTGCCCCATTTTTTGGGGCAAATCAAACATTTTGCTTAGGGAAAAGATTTTCTAAGCAAAATGTTTATTAATACATAAATTTGGGAGAATATATGGACTTAGGTACATTTATGCAACAAATGGTAAATGGGTTTAGTCTAGGAAGTATGTATGCCCTCATAGCCATAGGTTACACCATGGTTTACGGGGTTTTAAGGCTAATTAACTTTGCCCATGGCGATATAATGATGGTTGGTGCTTTTTTAGGTTTTTTTGCCATGGAAGTTATGGGGTTACCCTTTGTTCCAGCGACACTTTTTGCCATCATAGGAGCTGCCTTACTGGGAGTTTTGACGGATAAGATAGCTTATAAGCCTTTAAGAGATGCTCCAAAAATCTCACTTCTTATCACAGCTATTGGCGTGAGCTTCTTTTTGGAAAACTTTTTCAATGTGATCTTTGGAGGAACTCCAAGGGCCTTTCAAATACCAAGCTACTTAGAGCAACTTATAAATATAAACGGACTTGTTTTTTCGGTGGCATCTTTGATAGTTCCCATAGTAACACTTTTGCTTTTGGCTTGCATACTTTATATTTTATATAAAACAAAATATGGTATGGCAATTCGTGCCCTAGCCTTTGATATAAAAACCGTTAGCCTCATGGGAATAGATGCAAATAAAATCATTGCTATCATCTTTGCTTTAGGCTCGGCCCTTGCAGCCATTGGAGGCGTTTTTTGGGCAGTAAATTACCCAGCGGTTGAACCTATGATGGGGGTTTTGATAGGACTTAAAGCCTTCGCAGCAGCTGTGGTTGGAGGCATAGGAAGTGTTGTTGGGGCAGTTCTTGGTGGCTTTATAATAGGCTTTACCGAGGTTGTTGTTATAGCATTTTATCCAGATCTAGGTGGGTATAAAGATGCCTTTGCCTTTGTGTTTTTGATACTTGTTCTTTTATTTAGACCTACGGGAATTTTAGGGCAAGATTTTGAAAAGAGTAGATTTTAAGGATTACCATGATAGAAAGAAGACATTTTATAAATCTAACATTTTTTATAGCATCTATCTGGTTTATTTGGTTTGCCAATTCTCACTTTGATGAGTACAGCATCCATATTTTAAACAATATTGCCATTTTTATTATCCTAGCAGCAAGTTATAACCTTATAAATGGTGTTACAGGGCAGTTTTCCCTAGAGCCAAATGGTTTTGTTGCTATTGGAGCCTATGTGGCAGCCTTGCTTTTACTTGGAGAAGATGCGAAATCTTATCAGTATGATATAGAAGACCCGTATCCCTTTGTTTTAGCCTTGCATACAACAAACTTTTTGTTTGTACTTTTAGCGGCTGGTTTTGTATCCATGTTACTTTCTTTGTGTCTATCAGTACCAGTTTTTAGGGTTAGGGGAGATTATCTTGCCATTGTTACTTTAGGTTTTGGCTTTATCATAAGAATATTAGCCATAAATAACCCAGAAATAACCAATGGCTCTTTAGGATTAAATGACATTCCCCAGTATTCAAATCTCTACTGGACGGGTGGCATAGCAGTGGTGGCAGTTTTAGTTATACTAAATACCATTTATTCCAAATATGGAAGAGCCATGAAGGCTGTTAGGGACGATGAGGATGCTGCCATTGCCATGGGGGTAAATACCTTTAAAATAAAAACCATAGCCTTTTCCACAAGTGCATTTTTTGAGGGTGTTGGCGGAGCATTACTAGCTTCACTGCTCACAAGTACATCGCCAGATCAGTTTAGTTTTTTACTTACTTTTCAGCTTCTTATTATCATAGTTTTAGGAGGTCTTGGAAGTACTACTGGATCTATAATCGGAGCTATTTTAGTTATAGGCGGTTCAGAATGGCTTAGATTTTTGGATGAGCCAATGCATTTGTTTGGATACATAACCCCAGCCTTACCTGGGCTTAGGATGGTTATATTTTCTCTTATACTCATCTTTGTTATGTTATTTGCTAGAGAGGGAATCATGGGAAAAAGAGAGCTTAAAGACCTTTTTAGGAAGAAAAGGAAAAATATATGATTTTAGAGCTAAAAAATATAACAAAAACTTTCGGGGGTGTTGTTGCTATCTCGGATACTTCCTTTTGCGTACATCCAAAAGAGATCTATGGGATCATAGGACCAAATGGGGCTGGAAAAACAACCCTTTTCAATATAATAACAGGAAACTATATAGCCGATGAAGGTAAGGTGCTTTTTAGAAATGGAGATCTAAAAGGTTTAAAACCCCACCAGATAGTACGACAAGGTATTGCAAGAACCTTTCAAAATATAAGACTTTTTGAGTCTATGAGTGTGCTTGATAATGTTTTAATAGGCTTTGATTTTCAAACAAGATATTCTTTTTTAGAAACCATTTCAAGGTTGCCCCGCTTTTTCAAAGAAGAAAAGAGGATCAAAAAAAGAGCCATGGAAATCCTTGAATATTTTAAGCTAGATCAATACAAAGACAACCTCGCAACCGATCTAAGTTATGGACAGCAAAGAAAGATAGAAATAGCAAGGGCGCTAGCTACTAATCCCCAAATTTTACTGCTAGATGAGCCAGCAGCTGGAATGAACCCTGCTGAAACGGCCGAACTTGCTTCTATTATCACAAAGGCTAGGGAAGATTTTGATTTGGCTATAGTTTTGATTGAGCACGATATGCCCTTTGTGAATGAGCTTTGCGATAATGTTTTGGTTCTTGATTATGGTAAGGTAATTTTTGAAGGAAAACCAGCCGATGCTATCAAAAATGAAGAGGTTATAACTGCATATTTAGGAGATTTTATCCATGGTCAAAGTTAGAGATTTACATGTATATTATGGTTTGATTGAGGCTGTGAAGGGAATTGATTTTGATGTGGAAGAAGGAAGCATAGTCTCTCTCATAGGCTCAAACGGAGCAGGAAAAACTTCAACTCTAAGTGCTTTGCTAAATAGCGTAAAAAGAAGTGGAGAGGTTGTATATGGGGGCTATCATACGGACAAACATAAGACCCATAGCCTTGTGCAAAGGGGTTTAGGGCTAGTGCCAGAGGGTAGAAAAATCTTTATAAATCTAAGTGTGGAAGAAAACCTAAGAATGGGTGCTTTCAATAATGATGAAAACTATGAGCATCTAAAAGATGCTATGTATGAGCTTTTCCCTAGAATCAAACAAAAAAGACATCAGATGGCAGGAACCCTAAGTGGTGGTGAGCAACAAATGTTAGCCATTTCTAGAGCACTCATGGGAGAGCCAAAGGTTTTGATGTTGGATGAACCTTCTTTAGGACTTGCACCAAAGATAGTGGGCGAGGTTTTTGAAACCATTGTTAGGTTAAAAGAAGAGGGCATTACCATACTTTTGGTGGAGCAAAATGCCTATGCGGCACTTAAAATATCCGACCATGCCTATGTTTTAGAGAATGGAAAAATCGTTATGAATGGAAATGCAAAAGACATGATAGGAAATGACGAAATAAAGAAAAAATATTTAGGCGGTTAAGCTTAAAACAAATACAAAAAGCCCTTATTTAAAATTTGCATCTGAGGGCTTTTTGTTTAAAAATATATTAAATCCACAACTAGATCTGACTAAAAATTTACTCAATATTCATAAAATATTTACATTATTCTGATAGGATATACTTCTAATACCAAATCAAATAATAGGTAAATACTATAGGCAAATATAAAAGTATCAGATTGTGAATATTTTTTATAAAATTGTAACTAGTTACTATGATTAAAAAATATTTGCAAGATGGTGCTTTTATGTTTTAGTATGTTTAAAAAAGTTAAAAAATATTTAAATTGAGTTTATAGTGTTTAGCTATTATTTGATTTGGTATGATTATCATCAAAGGAAGAAAAATGTCTAATGTTTTAAATAAGCTATTTTCTATAAAAGTAGGTTTAGTTTTATTGCTTGTGTTTGCCCTCTCCTGTGCCGTGGCTACTTTTATAGAAAATGACTTTGGAACCCAGAGTGCTTTTGCTCTTGTTTATGGCTCTTGGTGGTTTGGGCTTATACAGCTTTGGCTTGGCATCTTAGTTTTTCACAATATATTTAGATTTAATCTTTTGAGAATGGAAAAATTGCCCTCGCTGATGTTTCACTTTAGTTTTATTTTCATACTTTTCGGCTCCATCCTTACTAGATATTATGGTTTTGAGGGGCTTATGCACATAAGAGAGGGAGCAAAACAAAATCTAGTCTCCTCCGCCACACCCCATGTTCATATAACTAGCAAAAAAGATGGCAAATTGTATTCCAATAGCAAGGCAAAGCTATTCTCGTTCATAGGTGGAAATTCTTACGATCTAGATCTAGACATAGATGGGAAAACTGCAAATTTTAAATATCTAAACATCATCCCAAATGCCACCAAAGAAATCATAAAAGATGAAAATTATCCAGCCATCATCTCCTTGATGATAAGCATGCAAGACAAAAAACCCCTTGAACTTGTTTTAAGGGAGGGAGAGTTTAGAAAGTTTGATGGTTTTTTCATAGGTTTTAATTCAAAAGAAAAAAATGATTTGCCAAGTTTTAATATAAGCTTGGATGATGGAAAGTTTTATTTTAGTTCAAATAAAAAAACCTCATGGTATAAGATGAGCGATGGCTCTAAGGGCGAATATGAGGCAGATAAAAAAATCCCTTTCCTAAGCAAACAATTATATGGCATAGAAGATATCAGCATAGTTCCAAAAAAACTTTTTCAACATGGTAAACAAACCTTTGTGAGTGGCAAAGAGGGATTCAAAAACCAAACTCCAACTGCCCTTATAGGACTTTTAAATTATGATGGAAAAAGCAAAGAGGTCGCCCTTTTAAAATTTGGCTCCCAAGGAATGACAGAAAAGGTAAGCTTATCAGATCAAACATTTTCTTTAAGATGGGGTGCAAAAATGTATGAACTCCCTTTTTCTTTGGAGCTTATAGATTTTCAACTCGACCGATATCCTGGCTCTATGTCCCCATCATCTTACGCTAGTGAGGTTAAGGTTTTAGATGCAAAAGATAATATAAATATGCCCTTTAGGATTTACATGAACCATGTTTTAGACTATAAGGGTTTTAGGTTTTTCCAATCTTCATATGATAGGGATGAGGGTGGAACCATCTTATCTGTAAACAAAGATCCAGGAAAAATTCCCACTTATATAGGTTATTTTTTACTATTTTTGGGTTTATTTTTAAATATCATAAATCCTAAAAGTAGATTTAGAAAACTTGCCATGCAGGTAAATAAAAACACCCTATCAAAAACCACATCTTTGCTTTTATTTGCCTTTATGATTTTAGGAGGCAATACCCTAAATGCTTCGCCTTTGCCCACTTATGATAAAGAGCATGCAAATTTATTTGGAACCATTTTAGCCCAAAGTGTCGATGGCAGGATAAAGCCCGTAGATACTATATCTCATGAGGTTTTATCTAAGGTTGCAAGATCTTCAGATCTAAAAGGTCAAAATGCAAACCAAGTTCTACTAGGAATGCTAACAAATCCTGCGTCTTGGCAACAGGTGCCCATGATCAAAATTCATCATAGAGAACTTAAAAAATTGCTTGGTATTGATCAAAAAGCCAAATACGCTTCCTTTGATGACTTTTTTGAAAAAGATGGGGATAAAAGGTATAAGCTTATAGGCAAAATAGAAAGGGCAAAGCGAAAAAAACCTTCCGATCTAAATACTTTTGATAAGGATTTGATAAAGGTTGATGAGAGATTAAACGTGTGTTATCTTGTTTATACGGGGGAGCTTTTAAAAATATTTCCACGCATCGGAGACAAACATAAAACTTGGCTTTCTCCAAATTCGGCTTTAATGTATCTTCCAAAGAGCCAAAGTTCTCAAATCCAAGAAATGCTAGAAGAATATTTTGATGGAGTAAGACATGGGGTAAAAACAGGGGATTGGAAGAGGGCCGATAGTGGGGTAGAGAGGATAAAAACCTACCAAAAGCAGTATGCAAGCAGTATAATTCCAAGTCAAAATAAGGTGTATGCGGAGATATATTTTAACAATTTTCAGATATTTTTCAAGCTTTTTCCAGTGTATTTGCTCTTAGGATTCTTGTTATTGTTTAGCATCTTGTTTAAGATTTTTATTCCATCTATGAATCTAAAAATATTAAACAACCTCGTCCTAAAAGCTTTCATGATAGCATTTGTTGTCCATACCATAGGGCTTGGAATGCGATGGTATATCTCAGGTCATGCTCCTTGGAGTGATGGTTATGAATCCATGGTGTATATAGCTTGGGCTTTGGCTTTAGCAGGTATATTATTTTCCAAAAAATCGCCCATTTCTTTGGCGCTAACGGCTATTTTAGCGGGAGTTTTCCTTTTTGTTGCCCATCTTTCTTGGATGGACCCCCAGATCACAAATCTAGTTCCAGTTTTAAAATCCTATTGGCTAACCATACATGTATCCATCATCACCGCAAGTTACGGCTTTTTGGGGCTTTGTTCCTTGCTTGGATTTTTTACTTTGGTATTATTTATCCTTCGTAGTTCAAAGAAAAATGACAGCAAAGGCTTAGCAATCGACAGCCATATAAAAGAAGCAAGCAAGATAAATGAAATGTCCATGATCCTAGGGCTCTCCCTTTTAACCATAGGAAATTTCCTAGGCGGAATCTGGGCAAATGAAAGCTGGGGCAGATACTGGGGCTGGGATGCTAAGGAAACTTGGGCATTGATATCTATCCTAATCTACGCAGCCGTAGTCCACATGAGATTCATCCCAAAACTAAACAACCAATACGCCTTTGCCGTAGCCTCAACCTTTGCCTATTGGTCTATCATAATGACATACTTTGGAGTAAATTTCTACCTCTCAGGAATGCACTCTTACGCTTCAGGAGACCCAATCCCAATTCCAATTTATGTACCTATAATAGCTGGAATTATGCTTTTATTTTCGGTGCTAGCGTATTTTAAGAGGAAAATTGGATCTAGGTTGTAATTAAATTTAAACAAGGGGGAAATATTTTGAAAATTTGAAAATGTTTTTAGGGTATTTCCAGATTTTAGATGCTTAGCTTCTAAAGCTACTTTTTTGCTATTTATAGTGGGCGATTGAAACGTTAAAAGTGTCGGGTTTTAAAAAAGGGTGTTATGGCTTCCGGGCCTTATGCAGGTTAGGACTAGGATTTCATCATCTTTTTTATAGATTAAGAGTAAGTCGGGCTTAATATGGCATTCTTTATAGCCTTTAAAATTGCCTTTTAAAAAGTGGTCTTTATGTTTTGGTACCAAATCTTTACCACTTAGCAAGATTTCGATAACCTCATCGACTAATAAAATGTCCTTTGTTTTAGATATTTTTTTGTATTGTTTGTCAAATCTTGATGAAGTTTCAAGTCTATACACCCATTGCCTTTTTGTATTCATCTAAGTTATTGTATGTTTTTGTTAAACCTTTTGCTTTTTCATCCTCATATTCTTTTATGGCTTGTGTGGCTTCATCCTCTTTTATGATTTGCATCTTATCTTTTAGTATAAAAGGTTTTAGCAAGATCTCAAGGGCATTTAATGTTTCGTGGTTTATATTTGTTATGGTTACATTCATCTCATAAGCCTTTTATTTTTGATTATTATAGCAAAAAACGAAAAATAATGTAAATTAAAGTTGGAGAGCTTTTTTGGAACTACCTAACGAGTCAATAAAAAAGATGGCGCGGCGGACGGGACTTGAACCCGCGACCCCCGGCGTGACAGGCCGGTATTCTAACCAACTAAACTACCGCCGCAAAAATGGTGGTCGCTATAAGACTCGAACTTATGACATCCACCTTGTAAGGGTGGCGCTCTACCAACTGAGCTAAGCGACCAGGGTTCGGAAAACGGAGAACGGATTACGGAAAACGGATAGTAAAGTAAGCGTTGCATAGCAACGCCATTTATTTAACAAAAAGCAAGGCAAAGCCCTGCATACTTTGAAATTCCGTTTTCCGTAATCCGTTTTCAGTTTTCCGCACTGGCGACCCCTAAAGGATTTGAACCTTTGTTTTTGCCATGAAAGGGCAATGTCCTGAGCCACTAGACGAAGGGGTCAGGGGATCAGAACACTGATTGCGGATTACGGAAAACGGATAACTAGTAAAGTAGCGTTGCTTTGCAACGCAATTCATTTAAATAAAAGCACTTTGTTAAAAGTGCATACCCCAAAATCCCGTCTTCCGTAATCCGTTCTCTGTTTTCCGAATGGTGACCCGTGTTGGATTCGAACCAACGGCCACCTCCTTAAAAGGGAGATGCTCTACCGGCTGAGCTAACGAGTCAATAAAAAAGATGGCGCGGCGGACGGGACTTGAACCCGCGACCCCCGGCGTGACAGGCCGGTATTCTAACCAACTAAACTACCGCCGCAAAGCGACCGGTTCGGAAAACAGAGAACGGATTACAGAAAGCGGATAGTAAAGTAAGCGTTGCATAGCAACGCCATTTATTTAAATAAAAGCAAGGCTTCGCCTTGCATACTTTGAAATTCTGTTTTCCGTAATCCGTTTTCAGTTTTCCGAATGGTGACCCGTGTTGGATTCGAACCAACGGCCACCTCCTTAAAAGGGAGATGCTCTACCGGCTGAGCTAACGAGTCACACTATATCTCTCAAAAAGAGGGTGAAATTATAGGAAAAAAAAGAGATTTTGTCAAGGTTTTTTCAAATATTTTGCTTTAAAAGCATTTTTGAGCTTTTACTTTGGAATTATTTGAAAAACAAATCTGGTTCTAGATCAAATAAAAGTTTAAAAGCACCAAAGGCACTTTGATTTTGAATATAAGCCCTATCCCCCTTTAAGGATAATCTCTCGATTAGCATATCGCCTTTGCTATTTGCAACTCCAACAAAAATCGTCCCCACAGGTTTAGTTTTGCTTCCTCCACTAGGTCCAGCTATGCCACTTGTTGCCATGCTAAAATTAGAGCCCGAAGCCCTTAAAATTCCTTTTAGCATTTCTTTTATGGTTGCCTCGCTAACTGCTCCTTGGGTTTTTAAAGTTTTTTCACTGACCCCTAGCCAAGAGTTTTTAATCCTATTAGAATATGTTGTCATTCCGCCCTCATAAATATCAGAAGAACCTGGAACACTAGTAATCAGCGAACTTATAAGTCCACCCGTACAACTCTCAGCTACGCTTATGGTTTTTTGATTTTTTGCAAGGCATTTTACTATATGTTCAATTGGATTATCGGCTATAAATATTTTATTTTTAAACATTTCTTTTATGTGCAAATAAAAATCTTGTTTATTTGCGGGCGATTTTACTATCATTTGAAGCCAATTTGGAGTTATTTGGCTGATACTCGTTGTTATTTTATAGTTTTTCTCAAGTAATTTTACCTTTTCTTCGTATGAATTTTCATTTATTAGATACAATGTGGATATGGTGGTATTTTGCGAGCTTGAAATATCAGGCAGCTTTTCATTTTCCCTAACAAATAAAATGTTTATATTGTCCCCATCGATAGGATCTAACAAAGGATTATTTTTGTGAATATAAGCGGTGGTGTGTTCGTATTTTTTAGATCTATCGTTGATAAAAAGTGAGGCATCTGGTTTTTTTGCATCGACAAAATAAATATCTCCTAGCTTTCCAAAATGCTTTTTATAATGCTCAAAAATATAATTTAACATTAAATCATTTTCTTTTAAATCTTGATCTATAATCAAAAGCATATTTTTCATCTATAATCCTTTAAGATTATTATATCACAATCTCAAAATACATTGGAAAAAATAAAATTTTATGCTATAATTGCCATAAAAAAATAAGGATTAAAAAATGGTAGCAACTTCAGTTAAAACTACAATCCAAATCCCCCTTGAGATCAAGGAGATGATAGAGAGTTTAAAGACCGATAAAATAAGATCAGTCTCAGCTGTTATCTCAGCAGCCGTGAGGGAATACAAGCTTCAGCAAGAGATAAAGAGGTGGGAAAGATCCTATGAACTTGCAAGTAAGGATGAAGAGATATTAAGGCTTGAACATGAATTAGCTGAGTGGGGAGTTGAAGACTATGTTGAGTATTAATCAGGGGGAAATTTGGTTAGTTAGGTTTAACCCCCAGGTGGGAAATGAAATTAGCAAAACTCGCCCTGCTGTGGTTATAGACAACAATGAAGCTGATAAGGTTGGTATGAGAATAGTCGTGCCTATAACCTCATGGCAGGATAGATTTAAACATATTAATTGGCATATAAAAATAAGGTATTTTGAGCAATTTGGATTAAAAAATCTTTCATCTTTTAATTGCCATCAGCTAAAAAGCTTCTCCCATGAGAGATTCGTAAAGCGATTAGGGCAAATCGATGATCAAAGTTTATTTGAAATTCACAAAACCATAACGAAGATATTTAATTTCAGATATGATTTGAAAAAGTTATAAAAAAATTTATTCTTAATTTCTCACATCTAGTTCTTATCTGGACAATTTTTCTCCCACTCAGCGTCCTAAAAGCAGTTTTTTAGTAAAATATCCAAATTTTATTTAATGGAGAGAGAATTGAAAGATTATAAAGATACCTTGTTGTTGCCTCGTACGAATTTTCCCATGAGAGGAAATTTGCCCCAAAATGAACCAAAGCGTTATGAGTCTTGGTTTGGCAAAAGAAATGTTTATGGAAAGATGAAAGCTAGAAAAAGCGATCTTAGCTTTACCCTCCATGATGGGCCTCCTTACGCAAATGGACATATTCATATAGGACACGCATTAAATAAAATTTTAAAAGATATTATTGTTAAAACCCACTATTTTTTAGGAGAAGAAGTCCGTTATGTTCCAGGCTGGGATTGTCATGGATTGCCCATAGAACAACAGGTTGAAAAGGCAATTGGAAAAGAGAAAAAAGATGCCTTACCAAAATCCAAAATTCGTGAACTTTGTCGCAAACACGCCTTAAAATTTATAGATATTCAAAGGGATGAATTTAAATCTTTGGGGGTTGTGGGCGACTGGGATAATCCATATCTAACCCTAAAATATCAATTTGAAGCCGATATTTATCGTTCCTTGTGTGAGGTGGCAAAGAAGGGGCTTTTGGTTGAGAGAAGTAAGCCTGTTTTTTGGTCATGGGCTGCAAAATCTGCCCTAGCAGAAGCCGAGGTTGAATATAAAGATAAAGAGGATTATTCGATTTTTGTAGCTTTTAAATTAGATCTAGATGCAAAAGAAAAGCTCGGCATTAGCGAAGATGTGAGAGCTGTTATTTGGACCACAACCCCATGGACACTTCCAGCAAACATGGCAATAGCTTTCAATAAAGATGAGGATTATGTTTTAACCGAAGATAATCTTATCTTTGCTAAAGCCTTGTTGGAAAATGCGGTTGAACTTGGTATCACAAACGGAAAAATCAAAAAAACATTTAAAGCTAAGATTTTAGAAAAAACCCATGCTATCAACCCTCTGAATGGAATAAAATCCACTCTTATTTTAGGTGATCATGTCATGATGGATGGGGGAAGTGGATTAGTTCATACAGCTCCTGGACATGGTGAGGATGATTATTATGTTTGTTTAAAGTATGGCATTGATGTTGTTATGCCTGTGGATGATGAGGGAAAATACGACCAAACCCTAGTGCGTGAAAAACTTTTGCCAGCCGAATTTGTAGGCCAGCATGTTTTAAGCGTAGCGGATGGAATTTTTGAGATTTTGGGAGAAAATTTGCTTTATCAGAGTAGATTTACCCACTCTTATCCCTTTTGCTGGAGAACCCATAAGCCCGTTATTTACAGAGCCACAAAGCAGTGGTTTATAGCTATGGATGAGGAAAAATTGGAGGGCAAAACTTTAAGACAAAGAGCCAGTGAAGAAATATCAAAAATCAACTTTTATCCAAGCTCAGGCATCAAAAGATTGAGCTCCATGATAGAAAATCGTCCAGATTGGTGTATCTCAAGACAAAGGGATTGGGGCGTTCCAATAGCCTTTTTTAGAGATAAAACCACAGGCAAAGTGTTACTTGATGAGGATTTACTAGATCATATCATAAAGTTATTTGAAGAAAACGGGGCTGATATTTGGTGGGATAAGGATATCAAAGATTTATTGCCAAGGGGTTCAAAGCTAGATCCAGAAAATTTAGAAAAAGTTATGGATATTTTAGATGTGTGGTTTGATAGCGGAAGCACTTGGAATGCAGTTTTAAAATCGGGAGAATACGATGCAGGAGAATATCCCGCATCTATGTATCTTGAAGGAAGTGATCAGCACAGGGGTTGGTTTCAAAGCTCCCTTTTAGTGAGCACTTCATGTGAAAATAAAGCTCCCTATAAAAACATTCTAACCCATGGTTTTACCGTTGATGAAAAGGGTGAAAAGATGAGCAAATCCAAAGGAAATGTGGTTGCTCCAAGTGATGTTGCCAAAAAATATGGAGTTGAGATTTTGCGACTTTGGGTTGGGGTGAGTGATTATACAACTGAGCTTAAAATCAGCGATACCATCTTAAAGCAAGCAAGCGAGCAGTATAGAAAGATAAGAAATACCTTTAGATTTTTACTAGCTGGATGCGATGGGCTTGATGAAGTTTTAAGCGTGGATAAACTTCAAGAACTTGATAAGTGGATACTTGGTGAAGCTAGGGAAGTTTTTGATGAGGTTGAGGGTTTATTTAGGAAAAATGACTTTGCAAAGGCTTATGCCTTGCTTTCGCATTTTATTGCCGTTGAGCTTAGTGGAATTTACCTTGATATTACCAAGGACAGGTTGTATTGCGATGATGAAAAAAGTGAAGCTAGAATTTCAACCCAGAGTGCATATGCGCATATTGCAAAATCCCTAATGCCATTGCTTGCCCCAGTTTTAACATATACTATCGATGAAATTTGCGAGTATGCTCCAAAGTCTATTTTGGGTGATGCTAAGGATGTGTTTGATCTATCTTATGAGCCCATAAAAAAAGCTACATGTAAAAATGATTGGGCTTACATGAAAGAAGTTAGAGAGAAGTTTTTTGAGATCATAGACCCACTCAAAAAGGATAAAAAAATTAGCTCAACTTTGGAATTAATTTTGAGTACAAATAGTAAAAAAGTGCTTGAGATTGACAAAACAAATGCCAGCGATTGGTTTACCATAAGTGGTGTTGAGAGCTTAAAAGATGGGGAGAGTTTAGGGGAATTTGAACTAGATGGAGATAAATTTAAGATTATCAAATCATCCCAGTCCAAATGCCCTAGGTGCTGGAAATTTCTCGCTCCTAAAGAGAATAAAGTATGTCCAAGATGCCAAGAGGTTTTAAGCAAAAATGTTTAGCCAGCCCGTAAGTTTAGCTTTTATATTTGCTACGATTGGTGTTATTTTGCTTGTTGTTGCCCTTGGCATAGTTGCGGTAAATAAGAAAACGAAACAGATTAAGGAGAAATAGTGATAAGTTTAAAAGAAGCATTAAAATTGAATAAAGATGAACTAAAAAAACTCCGTGAAGATTTGACAAAAAAGATAAAAGAAAAGAATGATTTGGGTGCTTATGTGGAGCAATTAACGGGCGAAGATTTAAATATCTCAGGCGAGGGCGTGCCAATAGCCATAAAGGATAATATCCAAGTAAAGGGCTGGAATGTTACGAGTGCATCGAACATTTTGCAAGGTTATGTTGCCCCTTATAATGCAATGGTTGTAGAAAAATTGCTCGAAAATGGACTAAGTCCCTTTGGAAGAACCAATATGGATGAATTTGCCATGGGAAGCACCACTGAAAGCTCCTTTTATGGAACCACAAAAAACCCAGCAAATCCTGATTTTGTACCTGGTGGAAGCAGTGGTGGTTCTGCTGCGGCAGTTGCAGGAGGCATAGCCATAGCAGCCTTAGGAAGTGATACGGGAGGAAGCATACGCCAACCTGCTTGTTTTTGTGGATGCGTGGGCATGAAGCCAACCTACGGAAAGGTTAGTCGTTATGGCTTAGGAGCATATTCAAGCTCTCTCGATCAGATCGGACCCATAACCCAAAATGTCGAAGATGCGGCGATTTTATATGACATCATAGCAGGAGCTGATAAAAGGGATAGTACGAGTTTTCAAGGCGAACATGTAAAGATAAGTGATAAACTAAATGGTGAGAGAAAATTAACAATCGCTGTGATAAAAAATTATCTTGAAAATGCGGATGAAGATGTGAAAACCCACATGAAAGAGGCTATACAAAAGCTTGAAAACGCAGGACATAAGATAATTTACAAAGACTTGCAAAATTCAAAATACGATGTGGCTGCCTACTATATCATAGCCACCGCAGAAGCGAGTGCCAACCTAAGTAGATATGATGGTGTAAGATACGGCAACCGAGCTGAGAGTGAAAATTTAAAAGAGATGTATGTTAAAACAAGAAGCGAGGGTTTTGGCGATGAGGTTAAAAGAAGAATTTTGCTTGGAACCTTTGTACTAAGTAGTGGATATTATGATGCTTACTACATAAAAGCTCAAAAAGCGAGGCATCTAATAAAGGAAAATTATGAAGCCATTTTCGAAGAAGCTGATCTTATCTTTATGCCTGTAAGCCCAAGTGTAGCACCCAAATTTGGCTCATTTGCTGATCCTTTGCAAATGTATCTAAGCGATATTTATACTATAAGTGTAAATCTGGCAGGACTTCCTGCAATTTCCTTACCTTTGGGAAAAAATACCAATGGATTACCAGTTGGAGCCCAATTTATAGCCAATGCTTATAAGGAACAAACGCTATTTGATGGAGCTTTGGGGTTGGAGAAGCTTTTAGGGCGGTAAAAATTAGCCTCTAAATGTCTTTAGAGGCGAAAATTTTATATTTTTTCTTTTTCAATCTCTTTTAGAATCTTTATTAATGCTTTTGCCCTAAAGTGGTTTGATCTTGTATTTTTTCATGAAATCAATTTCATGATTGCTCATAAAGTAGGTCCTGCATAATATTCGTCTGGTTAATTTAACTTAAACGATTAGTGAATTTTTATTTTATTCTCCCTCTTTTAATAGTCTCTTAAACTCCTCCTTATTAGGCAATATAGTCAAATATTTACTAGCATATATCTGCTTATTGTCCTTTGGAAGCGTTAGTTTTACTAAGGTTTCGTTTTTGTCTTTGCAAAGGATTATGCCTATTGTAGGATTTTCATCTTGGGTTTTTTCGTATCTGTCAAAATAATTCACATACATCATCATTTGCCCTATATCTTGGTGTTTTAGTTTGCCTATTTTTAAATCAATCAGCACAAAGGATTTTAAAAGTCTGTTGTAAAATACCAAATCAATTCTAAAATGTTCTTCATCAAAGCTAAATCTCTTTTGTCTTGCAACAAAAGTAAAACCACGTCCTAGTTCAAGTAAAAAATGCTCCAATTTATCTATGATTTTTTGCTCCAACTCACTCTCGCTATAAGATGAAAGCTCGGGAAGTCCCACGAACTCTAAAACATAAGGGTCTTTTATCACATCGTCAACGCTTTGAACGATTTGCCCTTTTAAGGATAATTCCTTAACTTTTTGTTTATCTTTGCTTAAAGCTAGTCGTTCATATAGTCCTGAATCAAACTGCCTCTTAAGTTCTCTTAGGCTCCAAGAGTTTTGGGTAGATTCGATTTCATAAAAATTTCTTTCATTTTTGTTTGAGATTTTTGTTAAAAATACGTAGTGAGACCAACTAAGATTAAATTTCCGTGACACTGTCTCGGATTTTGAAAAAGCCAAATAAAACTTTCTCATTTTTTCCAAATTATCAACAGAAAAACCCTTTCCAAACTCTTTTGTAAGTTCATGTGATAAGTTTTTTAAAAGCTCTTTGCCGTACTTTGCTCTTTTCTCTCCACCTTGTTCTTCTTCAACTATCCTTTTTCCTATCTCCCAATAAGTTTGCGTCATGGTTGCATTAATGCTTTGATATACCTTATTTTTGGCGTTTTGTAGCAATGACTTGATGTCGCTGTAAAAATTGTTATTTATCAAATCCATAAAATCTCCTTAATTCTTTCTTTTGTTTCTAAAATATACTCTTTAAATGTGAAATTTTGCACACGCAAATCCAAAGTTCTTACATATTTATAATAGCTTTTTATAAACTAATTATATCAAAGTTTAATGCAATTTTAGCTACAATACTTCGCAAAAAAAAGGAAGCCTCCATGAAAATTCGCTCTAAAGCTTTAACTTTTGAAGATGTGCTTTTAGTACCAAACTATTCTCAAATCCTACCAAAGGAAGTAAGCTTAAATACAAGACTTACAAAAAATATTCCTCTAAATATGCCTATAATCTCAGCTGCCATGGATACGGTTACCGAACACAGAGCTGCCATCATGATGGCTAGGCTTGGGGGGATTGGGATAATTCATAAAAATATGGATATTCCCTCTCAAGTTAGGGAAGTTAAAAGGGTTAAAAAAAGTGAAAGTGGTATTATACTAGATCCAATCTCCATCTTCCCAGATGCGAGTATAAATGAAGCCCTTGCTATCATGAGTGAATACCGAATTTCAGGGGTTCCTGTGGTGGATGAAAATAATATTTTGATAGGGATTTTAACAAATAGAGATCTACGATTTGAGACCGAATTTTCTCGTCCTGTTAAAGAAGCCATGACAAAAGCACCCCTTATCACAGCCCCTGTTGGATGCGACCTTGATGAGGCAGAGAGGATTTTCCATACAAATAAGGTTGAAAAACTTCCAATCGTTGATAAAAATGGAAAATTAGAAGGGCTTATAACCATAAAAGATTTGAAAAAAAGGAAAGAATATCCCAATGCAAATAAGGATTCTTACGGAAGATTGAGAGTTGGTGCTGCCATAGGAGTTGGACAATACGATAGGGTTAAAGCCTTGGTGGAGGCTGGGGTTGATGTGTTAGTTTTAGATTCTGCACATGGGCATTCAAAAGGCATAATCGATACTGTAAAAATCATAAAAGAAAAATATCAAATAGACATAATCGCAGGAAATGTAGCTACCCCAGAAGCAGTGGAGGCTCTCATCAAAGCAGGAGCAGATGGGGTAAAAGTTGGTATTGGACCAGGAAGTATTTGTACTACTAGGATAGTTGCAGGTGTTGGGGTTCCACAAATCACAGCCATAGATGAATGTGCCTCGATGGGTAAAAAATACGGCATCCCAGTCATAGCAGATGGGGGCATAAAATATAGTGGCGACATCGCAAAAGCCTTAGCCGTTGGGGCAAGCTGCGTGATGATAGGAAGCTTGCTTGCTGGAACAAAGGAGAGCCCAGGTGAGCTTGTGGTTTATCAAGGCAGACAATATAAAACTTACCGAGGGATGGGAAGTATAGGAGCCATGACAAAAGGAAGTAGCGATAGATATTTCCAAGAAGGAACCGCTCAAGATAAGCTAGTTCCAGAGGGAATTGAGGGAAGAGTGCCCTATGTTGGTACTATAAAGAGCTTGATTTTCCAACTTGTTGGAGGACTTAGGTCATCCATGGGCTATCTAGGAGCAAAGGATATACCAACCTTTCAAGAGCAGGCCGAATTTGTGGAAATCACAAGTGCGGGGCTTAAAGAAAGCCATGTTCATGATGTTTATATCACAAAAGAAGCACCAAATTATCATGTAAATTAAGATGCAAATATCCACTCAAATTGCCCATTTTAAAGAACCATTATATCTTGAAAGTGGGCGAATTTTAAGCAGTTTTTCCCAAGCTTATGAAACTTATGGCACCTTAAATGACGATAAATCAAACGTCATAGTCCTTTGCCACGCTCTAACAGGAAGCCACCATGCTGCAGGGATGTATGAGGGAGATAGAAAACCTGGATGGTGGGATGCTTTAGTTGGAGATGACAAGGTTATCGATACGAAAAAATATTTTGTAATTTGCATAAATGTTTTAGGCTCATGTTTTGGCTCAACTGGACCTATGAGTAAGGACCCAAAAACAAACAAACCATATCGCTTAAAATTTCCAGTTATTACCATAAGCGACATGGTAGCAGCCCAAAAAAGGCTTTTAAACTACCTTGGAATAGATAATGTTTATGCCATAATCGGTGGCTCACTTGGAGGAATGCAAGCCCTTTGTTATTCGGTGGAATATCCAGATTTTGCAAAAAAAGTGATACTTCTAGCATCCACTTATGCCACAAGACCTTGGGCAATAGCTTTCAATAAAATCGCCATCGAATCCATAGTAAATGATAAACGTTTTAATAATGGAAATTACGATCCAAAAGATTTGAAAGAAAATCCTCTCGTAAGCCTATCCATAGGCAGAATGGCGGGTCATCTTAGTTTCCTAAGCCCTTATGCTATGGATAAAAAATTTGGTCGTCATTATCTTGAAACAGATGGACTTTATGAGCTTTTTGGACGTTTTCAAGTGGAGCGTTACCTAGAATATAATGGCTACAATTTTGCCAAAAATTTTGACCCCTTAAGTTATCTTTACATCGTAAAAGCTATGAATATCTTCGATGCAACAAGAAACTATGAAAGCCTTACTCACTCCCTTAGCCATGTAAAAGCTAAACTAAATCTTTTTGCCTTTAAGGGCGATTTGCTATTTTTACCCCATGAAATGGAAGAGATTCAAAAAAGTTTTGAAGAGCTAGGACGTGGAGGGCAGGTTAATTACGTGGAAATCGACAGCCGTTACGGACATGATGGCTTTTTGGTGGAATATGATAAATTTGACATGTACCTTAAAAAGGCTTTGGAGGGCTAGTTGGCACTGACCAAAATTTAGTCAGCACCATTTGTACATTTTAATCTCATTTTAAATTACTTTTTATACAATAGACTAGGACGGGATTTTGGCTAAGTGTGAAGTGCGATACCCCCCCCATGTTTTTGCTTCAAACAGACCTTATTTAGCCGTGGATCGTTTCTATAAATCCAGTAAGGAATACAATATGAATAAGACAATGATTTTCAGCCTTTTGATGGCAGCAATATTTACAACAGCTTGCTCAATATCACATAAAAACAACAAATTAAGCGGTAGATATGCCGATAGAGTTTTAAAAAACGGCTCTATTTACACGGTCGATGAAAAAAATCCCAAGGCACAAGCAGTTGCCATTAAAGATGGTAAAATCATTTATGTTGGAAACGATGAAGGTGTAGAAAAATTCATTGGCTATAATACCGATGTTGAAGATTTGAATGGAAAATTTGTTTTACCAGGATTTATTGATACCCATGCCCACTTTATTAGCGGTGCGTTGGCATCAAAATCGGTAACTTTAAAATTAGACGACTCAGTAGAGCAGTGGAAAAAAGATATTAAAGAATTTGCCAAAGCCAACCCTGACCAAAAGGGAATTTTTGGCATAGGTATTTATGCGTTACGATTTGGTAAAAATGGTCCTACTAAAGAAGAATTGGACGAGCTTGTTCCTAAGCGTCCTGCAGTGATTATGGACGAGGGTGGACATTCGGCCTGGTTTAACTCAAAAGCCCTAGAAATGGCAGGTATTACCAAGGATACCCCTGATCCAGTACCTGGTGTGCATATGTATCAACGTAAATCTAATGGCGAGCCGTCGGGTTGGAATAAAGAGGCAATGACCATTTTCCCATTAATCAAAAAATTAAACCTAGTATCGCCCGAGATGATGGTAAGCGGAGCTGAAGAAATTTTTGAGTTATTGCCTGCTCTTGGTTTGACCTCTTATTATGATGCTGGCATGATGCAAATGGAAGATTTAATGTACCCAGTCCTTGCGTCATTGGAGAAAAAAGGCAAATTACCTGTTAAGGTGGTAGGTTCATATATGGTGCAATCGCCATCACAAGTGCCTATTGCCATTGATAAAATCAAAGAATATAACAAAAAATATGGATCTAAATTGATCAGACCCAATACCATAAAAATCCACAATGATGGTACATTAGAGGCAAAAACTGCCGCTTTGCATGAAGATTATAGCAATGAAAAAGGGCATAAAGGGGGCATCTTGTTAGAAGGTAAGGTATTGCAAAACTTTGTTGCTGATATTGCTAAAAACAATGTTAGCGCTCATATTCATGCCATTGGCGATAAGACCATTACCGAAGGTTTAGATGCAGTGGAATTTGCAAGAAAAGAAGTTCCAAATAGCAAAAGTCGCTTTTCAATTGCCCACGTTGTGTTAATTAAAGATAAAGATGTCCCTCGTTTTGGTCAGTTGGATGTTGTCGCACAAACTACTCCTGCATGGATAACGAGCGAAGATATTAACAATAAAGACATTGGAGTGGAGCGTTCAAAAAGACGCTATCGCATAAGATCTATTGAAGATGGTGGAGCAAAGGTTACTTTGGGTAGCGATTTCCCTGTTGGTGGCGAATTTGGCTTATATCCATTTTATAATATTGAAGTGGGTATGACACGCAAAGGTTTTGATAAAGACAGCAAAGTTTTACCATACGAAAAAGAAAAAATGTCCCTTGAAAGCATGATTAAAGGCTATACCATTAATGCTGCTTATCAGCTGGGTATGGAAGATGAAATTGGCTCAATTAGCGTTGGTAAAGATGCTGATATGATTGTTTTAAATGAAAACTTATTTAAAATAAAAACAAGTGATATTCACGATGTGAAAGTTAAAGAAACCATTATGAATGGTAAAACGACCTATACAAGAAAGTGGTATTATTGGTTGTTTGGGTATTAGCAAATAGCTTTTACTAAAGATAATGGTTTGGTGCAGATAAGATCTATGGCAGAATTTTGGGGCAGGATATTTTTGGCAATTGTAATGTATTAGATCAGAAATAAATCCAAAATTTTGATTTAATAAACTAAAAAGGCTTGGCATGAAGCGTATTAATATCTCATATCACAAGAGTGAAATCGGAGAGTTTATCATAGGCACTTATGATGAACAGCTTTGTATTATGGATTTTCGTTATAGAAAAACAAGAGCAAAACTAAACGAGAAAATCAAAAAAAGTTTAGAGGCTGAATTTATTGAATGCGAAGATGAACTAATACAAAAAGCTAAAAAGCAACTTGATGAATATTTGCTAGGCAAACGAAAAGAGTTTAGTCTGCCACTTTTGCTAGTTGGAAGCGAGTTTCAAAAGCAAGTTTGGAATGCCCTCTTGGATGTGCATTATGGACAAACAGCCTCATACAAAGAATTAGCAAAGAATATAGAAAAACCCGAAGCTGTAAGAGCTGTAGCAAATGCAAATGGAGCAAATTCATTAGCCATTATAGTCCCATGCCACAGGATAATAGCAAGTGATGGGGAATTAGGTGGCTATAGTGGAGGAGTTAGTGTTAAGAAAAAACTGCTTAAACTTGAACTTGGAGGGTAGAATGCTTTTTGAAATGCTAGTCTTAGAGAGATCTCAAGCTAGGCTTCTTGGGAGATCATCTTAAATAAACGAGAAAACTATAAAAAGGCATTTGATGATTTTGATGTGAGGAAAGTAGCAAATTATGATGATAAGAGAGCATCTAAACTTTTAGCGGATGGAGGCATGGTTAAAAAATAGTCTAAAAATAAATTTTGCGATAAAAATGCAAGAGTACTTTTACAAATTAGCACTGACTAAATAGGGATCTAGTCAGTGCTGAAAATGAATTATGCAAAACATATAGCCAAGTAAAATAAGCACTTTTACAAAATGCCTTTTATTTTTTATGTTATCTCATCAGCGCCTACAAATTTAAAAAGAGTTTGGGCCTATTTACAAAATACATATACACCGACAGCTTACTAAAACTAAAAACTTTGGATATTTAACATATCCAAAGCAAGTAAAAATTAAGTTAAGTGGCGCATTGGTGCTTAGGAGAAAACTAGCCTTGACTAGTCTGCATTCCTAACGCAACGAACATATTCCGCATTATCTTGCTCTGAGTACACACTATCCCCAGTGAAAAAATCCACAACTAAAGCAGTTGATTCTTTGGGTTCGTAAATACTAGCAGACCAGTACGATGGGTCCGCGTACGATGCGTCTTGGGAATTTATGTCTATGTCTGGAAAGATTTTTTGAGGAATAGTTGGTCTTTGGAAATTGCCTACGCAACCATGTATATCGCCATCATCGTCTCTCCCCTTATCTTTTCCACTAGAACAATAAGTTAAGGTTTCAAGCTCTGTTATATGAGGCACTCTCCAGTTATTTTTGCCAGCATATTCTCCACAAACATTACCTATTTCATTCCAATAGTACAATTCTGGTTTCCCTGTGCAACCTGAGCCATTCCAAGTTGTACCTACAGTGCATCTCATCCAGTACAAACCAGTGCGTTTATCCAAAACTGTTCCATCTCCTTGTGGGATAAAATCCTTTAATCTAGCAGGGTTTGAACGCATATCTGCTACTTTTTCCATTTTTTCTATATATGCTTTTGTTGGTTGTTTGAACTGCTCTATCGCCTTGGCATTGCTATTTGGTTGGGTATTATTGCCACTGCAACCAAGCATGGACAAACATGCAAGCAATAAAAATACATTTTTCTTCATTTTTTTACCTTTATATTTTAGATCTGGTGAACCATTCTACAAAAAACAAACTAAATTTTTTATAAATTATAAAAACTGGCACTGACGGAACAATATGAAAGTAAATGGCATTTTGGAAAAATGCTTACTTCACTAGTTGTCCGTTTTCAGCACTGACTAAATACCTATTTGGTAAGTGCCATATTTCAAAATATTTTACAAATTTAGGTAAATTTTGCTATAATGGTTTTTGATTTATTTTACAAAGGAGGTTTTATGTTTAAAACTAAAAAGGGACTGCTTATTTTATGTCTTTTGTTGTTTTTATTGCTTATGATGCTTTGTATTTGTTCTAAAGTAGAGGGCATCTACAATGAGATTATGCCCCAATCTTCCCATGTTTTGATAACAAAGAAAGATTCAAAGGTACTCATAAATGGAACATTTAGCAAGGATGAGTTAGCTAGTCAAACCATCGATAGGTTTAAAATGTTCAATGGCAAGGTAGAAAGGGGTGATGTTGATATCAATGAAAATATCAGCCAAAATGATAAATGGCATGATGTTATGCAAAACATAGTTTATTATTTTTCAAACAATCTCGAAGAGGGTGAGTTGTCTTTTATCAACAACAAACTAGATCTAAAAGGTTCAACCCTAAGCCAAACATCCAAGGATGACATTTTGGCGATCTTGGAAAAGCTAAAGGCCCAAGGAGTGGATGTATCTTCGGATTTTGAGTTATTAGAGCCTAAAACTGATAAACAAAAAATTAAAAAAGATCTTTATGAATTATTGCATTCAAAGACTATTGAGTTTAAAACGGGAGAAGCTATCGTAAAAGAGGAAAGTTATCCACTTTTAGATGCCATAAGTGATAAGTTGAGCACTTTTCCAGAAGTTGGTGTCGTCATTGAGGGTCATACCGATGATGTTGGGGAGGATGAGCTTAACCAAAAACTAAGTGAAGATAGGGCAATGTCGATAAAAGAATATTTTATCCAAAAAGGTATAGATGGTGCTAGACTATCTACTTTGGGATTTGGCGAGTATCGTCCAGCATTTCCAAATAGCTCGGCTGAAAATAGACAAAGAAATAGACGAGTTGAATTTAAAGTAAAAGGAGAATAAACTTATGTTAGCAGTAGCGATTAAAATGATTTTGTGTTTGATTATAGCCTTATTGATAGGTATTGTGATTGGGTATTTGCTTTGTAGGATGTGTCGAAAATGTGACGATAAAAAAGAATGTCATGACAAAAAAGATTCAGATTGTTGCGATGGGAATGCCCATGGTGTTTTAAGCGAGAGCATAAAAGAAGAAAAGCCAGTTGCGGTTGATAGAAGCGAGGTTGTTCCAGATGATCTAAAAAATATCAAAGGCGTGGGACCAAAAATAGAAGAAGCCCTAAACGATCTAGGTGTTTATACCTTTGAGCAAATAGCATCTTGGAATAGGGAAAATGTTGCCTGGGTTGATGAGCATCTAGTTTTCAAAGGTAGAATCGACAGGGAAGAATGGATAGAGCAAGCCAAGATTCTAGCCCAAGGAAAAGAGACAGAGTTTAGCAAAAGATTTAAATCTTAATCCAGCGGGGGGGGGTTTATCGCAGTTTTCAACAACCTCAAATTGTATCTCCCATAAATTTTAAAAGGTTAAAGTATGTATAATATTCAGGATTTATATATTCTTATTATAGCTTTGGTTATAGCTTTTATATTGGGCTTGCTTTTTTATATGATCGATAGAAAAAATACTGAAAGTTCCAAGTTAAAAATTGCCCTTAAAGCCTACGAGGATACAAAAAATGAACTGGCAAAATCAAATGAGATAGTAGATGAACTAAAGCTTAATCTTAGCAATTCAAAAGAAGAAGTATCTAGCCTAAAGGCAACATTAAATGCCCAAAAACAAAGAGGTTTGGAGCTAGAAAACTTTTTTGAGAAAAGGGTTTTTGAGCTAAAAGAAGATCTTAACAAGGCATCTAGAGATCTAAAAGCTTTAAATACAATATCGACCGAGGATAAACAACTTATCTCCCACCTAAAAACCACCCTCCATGAGCAAAAAAAATCCATGCAAAACCAGCTTGATACTATCAAGCAGAGCGAAGAAAGGCTAAAGGTTCAGTTTGAAAACCTAGCAAACAAAATCTTTAGTGACAACAGCAAAAAACTAAGTGAGCAAAACAAACAAGATCTAAGCTCCATCCTAAATCCTATGCAAACCCAAATAAGCGAGTTTAAGAAAAAAGTCGAAGATGTTTATGACAAAGAAGCAAAGGATAGGATGGCTTTGCAATATGAGCTTAAAAGCTTAAAAGAGTTAAATATTCAAATGAGCAATGAGGCAAATAAACTTACCAATGCCCTAAAAAGTGACAATAAAAAACAAGGCTTATGGGGCGAGATGGTTTTGGAAAAAGTGCTTGAAAATTCGGGGCTAAGGCAAGGGTATGAATATAGGCGTGAAGTAACTCTAAAGGATGAAGAAAATAAATCATTCAGACCAGATGTCATAGTGGATTTGCCAGATAGTAGGCATATCATCATAGATGCAAAAACCTCTTTAAGCGCTTATAATGAATATGCATCTTCTAAGGATGAAGAAAATAGAGAAATTCATCTAAAAAACCACATTATTTCCATCAAAAACCATATAAAAACCCTTGCAAATAAACGCTATGAAAACTTACAAAATGTAAATACTTTGGATTTTATTTTTATGTTTATACCTATAGAGGGAGCCTTACTTACGGCTTTGGAAAGTGATGTGAATTTGTACGATGAAGCCTTTAAGCGAAAAATTATCCTAGTTAGCCCAACTACCTTACTTGTTGCCCTAAGGGCGGTTGAAAATACATGGCGATACGAAAGACAAGCCCAGAGCATAGCCGATGTTTATATAAGGGCTGAAGAGCTTTACAAGAAATTTAACAATTTTGTGGAAGATCTACAAAGGCTTGGAAAAGCCCTGCAAAATGCAGACATAGCCTATAAAGATGCCTTTAAAAAGTTAAGCGAAGGTAGGGGAAATCTCATAAATCAAGCAACCATGCTTAAAAAAGTATCAGATCTAAAACCCAAAAAAGAGATCGATAAAGCTTTGGTCCAAAAAGCTTTGCTAGATACCGAATAAACCCCTATTTAGTCAGTGTTAGTTAATATCCTTTGCTAGGGTAAAGTTTATTTTATAAAAATATTTGACAAATCAGATTTGTTTTGCAAACTTTTTATCAAGGTTTTACTTGGATTTTTGTGGCATTGTTCACACTCGGCTAGTATCTCGTGTGCCTTGACGCCAGATTGTGAAACCTTTTTCATAGAGTGGCATTCCCAGCAGTCTTGACCGCAAGATGCCTCGCCCATGTTGATATTTTCCATGCTTTTTTCATTATGACAGCTTTTGCATGATACTAACTTTTCGTGTCCAGTGGTCATTTTTCCATTTTTATCCAAAAGTTTACTATGGCAACTAACACAATCCCCAGAACAGGCGAAGATTAGAGTGGCAAAGAGTATGACGAGGGCAAATATTTTCATCCTAAAAACCTATAAGTAAAATTATTCAAAATTATAACATATATACTTTTATATTTAGTAAATGCGGATTACGGATTACGGATTACGGAAAACAGATAACTAGTAGAGTGAGCATTTTTACAAAATGCCTTTTTATGTTTTATCATGTTTAAAAAAAGCTAAAAGATATTTAAATGGAGTTTATAGTGTTTAGTTATTGTTTGATTTGGTATAATATACTTATGTAATTAAATCACTTAGGAGAATTTGGGTTGAAAGAGCAAGATTTTGAGCAAAAATTAAAAAGTGCCAAGGAGATTTTGGAGAAATTAAATAATCCAGAAATTACCTTAAATGAGAGTATGAAATTGTATAAAGCCGGGGTTAAAACCCTACAAGAGGCATCTAGCATGCTAGAAAAAGCGAAACTAGTTTTTGAAGAGGTGGATAGTGATGGGTAAGATAGCAGCACTTCAGCTTCCAACCCTTCCTATGAATGAAGCAAAGCTTGATTATTATGCGAGAATTTGTGATAAAAAAGATATACGTTTGGTTGTTTTGGGTGAGTATGTTTTAAATAGCTTTTTTAAAGAGCTTGAAAAAATGTCAAAAAATATGATAAAAGAGCAAAGCACCCATAAAATCAAAATGTTACAAAATATTTGTAAAAAATACAATCTCACTATCATAGCGCCCATAATAAGGGTAATAAACGGCAAGTTTGAAAAATCCATCCTAAAAGCTAGTGCAAAGTCGATGAGGTATTATCCCCAATACTTTTTTATCAATTTTAAACATTGGAATGAGGAAAAATTTTTCCACCAAGAAGATGTACCTTACAATCTCCCAACCCTTACCCATGAGGGCTTGAAATATGCTTTGATTATGGGTTATGAACTTCATTTTGATTACATTTGGGAACAGATAGACAAAAAAAGAGTAGATGGGGTTTTGATACCCTCGGTTTCTACCTTTTCAAGTAAGCAGCGTTGGGATGAAATGCTCAGATGTAGGGCTTTTACCCACAATGTTTACATCCTAAGGGTAAATCGTATTGGAATGTATAAGGAAAGTAGGACTGATTGGTATTTTTATGGAAATACGGCTCTTATAGATCCCCACGGGGAAATAGAAAATAACCTACATGATGAAGAGGCGATGTTGGTAGCAGATCTGGATAAAAACAAGGTTAATGAAGCTAGAAATCTTTGGGGTTGGAGAAAGGCTTTAAGCAAAAAAGGTCTTTTATGAATGAATACTACAAGCGACAAGTTCAGCTTTGGGGAGAAGATGTCCAGCAAAATCTAAAAGATAAATCCATAGCCATCATAGGTTGTGGAGGTCTTGGATGTTCTTTGGCCTATGCTTTAAGTTCAAGCGGAATAGGTCAAATCCATTTGGTTGATTTTGATACCATATCTGCCCACAATATTCACAGACAAATTGCATTTTCCCTGCAAGATCTAGGTAAATATAAATGCGAAGTTTTGGCTTCGAGATTGAAAGAAAGGGTTTTAGATGATGTAAATATCATGTCTTATGTGAGCAATTTTGAAGAATTTACTAAAAAGCAAATACCCTTTGATTTACTTTTAGATGCAAGTGATAATTTGCATGTAAGATCCCAGATGGATAAGTATGCAAAGGGGAAAAATATCCCATGGATTTATACATCTGTTGAAGAGTTTAACGGGCAAGTGTGTTTTTTTGATAGGGCTAGTTTTAATGGGATATTTAAGATCCAAGACATAGCCCCTAAAGGTCAATGCGCCCCAATGGTTATGCAAATGGCGTCCTTTGAGGCAAATCTAGCTTTGAGATACTTACTTGGTCTTGGCATAAATAAGGATAAATTGTATTATCTTTGCTTTGATAAAGGTTTAGATCTGAGTATAAAAGGTTTTCAAATAAGCATTTAGCAAGTGCCAAAAACAGATAACTAGTAAAGTAAGCATTTTTACAAAATACCATTCATTTTTATATTATTTTTTAGCGATAAATAATTTATTTATTAAATTTTAAGGTTTAATACGATAAGGCAAATTAAATAAATCCCATTTTCCCAGCTTTTAGTAGTTTAAAAGTTTTTTTATGGTAACATCGATGACTTTTCCCATATATAAATATAATAAAAACTAATAATAAAGGTAAAAGATGGATTTATTGAGAAGCTTTAAAGATAATTGTGGTTTTGGAATGTTGGCAAATATTGACAATGTCCCAAGCCATGAAAACATCCAAGATGCCATTACCGCCCTTGAGAGGATGATCCATAGAGGTGCCATAGCAGCAGATGGAAAAAGTGGTGATGGAAGTGGGCTTTTATGTTCTTTGCCTGTGAAATTTTTGAAAAAACAAGCCCATAAATTGGGTGTTGATTTGCCAAATCAGTTTGCTGTTGCCATGACATTTTTAACCTGTGAGAGCCAAAAGCAAACCATAGGAGATATTTGCGCAAAAAATGATCTTAAAGTGGTTTTGTATAGGGATGTTCCCATAGATACGGACGCCCTTGGGGAACTTGCCTTGCAAACCTTGCCAAATATCACTCAAATTTTCGTTATTCCAAGCTCCTTGATCGCCACAAAAAGATTTGAAGCTTTGTTATTTTTAGCAAGGCGAGATATAGAAAAAGCCCTAGAGGGAGATGATGGTTTTTATATGCCAACTTTTTCAAATAAGGTCATAGCCTATAAGGGGCTTGTAATGCCAACTTATATAAGAAAATTTTATAAAGATCTAAGTGATAAAGATTTTAAAACTTCCTTTACCATCTTCCATCAAAGATTTTCCACAAATACCTTACCCCAGTGGCGACTAGCCCAACCCTTTAGAACCCTAGCCCACAACGGAGAGATAAATTCCATATCTGCAAATAGATTAAATTCTTTAGTAAAATCCCAAGCTGTAAAAAGTGAGGTTTTCTCAGACAGCGAACTTCAAAGGCTTCTTCCCATAACATCCAAAGGGGGAAGCGATAGTGCTAGTTTGGATAATATGTTTGAATTTTTGATATTAAATGGGATTGATTTTTTCAAAGCAATTCGTTCCCTCATCCCAGCCCCATGGCAAAATGCACCCCATATGGATTCAGATTTAAGGGCTTTTTATGAATATTCTTCTTCCATGTTTGAACCCTGGGATGGCCCTGCTGCGGTTTCTTTTACTGATGGAAGATATATAGGCTGTGTTTTGGATAGAAATGGTTTACGTCCAGCAAAATACATACTAACAAAGGATAATCGCATCTTGATAGCTAGTGAATATGGCGTTATGGATATCGATGAAGATAATATCCAAGAGCGAGGTCGTTTACAAAGTGGGGAAAGCATAGGTATTGATTTAAAATTTGGAAAGATTTTAAAGCATGATGAAATAAACGATTATATTAAAAATTCAAACCCTTACACAAAATGGCTAAATGATGGTCTTACGTACATGCAAGAATATGTGGATACTCCCTTTGTGAGCAAAAGCGATTATGATATAAAAGATTTGGTTTATTTGCAAAGATATTTTGGTATCACCCAAGAGGTAAAAGAGGCCATTATAGAGCCTATGTCAATTACTTCTAAAGAGGGCATTGGTTCCATGGGGGATGATACGAGTCTAGCTGCTTTTAGTCCTAAGCCAAGGCCCTTTAGTCATTTTTTTAAGCAAAAATTTGCCCAAGTTACAAATCCTCCCATTGATCCCATTAGGGAAAAGGTGGTTATGAGCTTAAATATAGGCTTTGGAAAAATACACAACTTCCTAAGCGAAGCCCCCCAGAATGCCCAGAGGATAAAATCCATAACCCCTTTGATGATGCAAGAAAAATATGAACTTTTGAGGGATTTTGGTGATAAAAATAAACCCCTTTATAAGGATGAATACAAGGGTAAAACCTTCTCAACCCTTTTTGAGGACAATCTAAAAGGTAGTTTGCAAGATCTAGTTTTAGATGTGATTGAATCTATTAGGGAAGAAGATATTTGTATGGTTTATCTAGACGATAGGGGATTGAGCAATAAATTAAAACCAATTCCTATGCCCATGGTAGTAGGTCGCCTAAATCAAGCCTTGCTTGAAGAGGGACTAAGACATAGGGTTTCTCTTATAGCCATAACTGGGGAGATTTATGATTCCCATAGTGTTGCTTGTTTGCTAGCTTATGGGGTAAATGGCATCTATCCTTATTTGTTATTTGCTAGTGTTTTGGATTGTTCTAAGAATTTGGGCGAATATGAAAAAAGACAAAGGCTTAAAAATGCCTATCAAGCCTTAAATTTGGGTCTTTTAAAAATCATGTCCAAGATGGGAATTTCAACTATTAGTTCCTATAAAAATTCTGCTCTTTTTGATATTATTGGTTTATCAAAGGAGATAGTAGATGATTGTTTTTCATCTTCCCATGTGCTCTTATCTGGCCTAGGATATGAGGATATAGAGAAAAAAATCCATCTAGCCCATAAAGATGCCTATAGTATCGATACAAATAAAAAACTTTTTCCTTTAAATATAGGTGGTTTTTATAAATATATGGACGACAATGAATTTCATGATTATAGACCAAATGTTATAAAAAGTATACACAAATTTGCAAATAGCGCAAAGGTTGAGGATTATGAAGAGTTTAAAGATCTGATAAACAATCGCGGTCTTAAAATGATAAGGGACTTTTTTGAATTCAAAAGCGATAAGCAAAGCATAGATATAAGCGAAGTTGAAAGTAAAGAAGAGATTTTTAAGCGTTTTAATACAGCCGCCATGAGCCTTGGCTCAATCTCTCCAGAAGCCCATGAGACTATGGCTGAGGCTATGAATATTATTGGTGGCATGAGCAATTCAGGCGAAGGAGGCGAAAAGCCAGAGCGTTTAAAAAGCAATAAAAATTCTAAGATAAAACAAGTCGCATCGGGACGTTTTGGGGTTACTCCAGAATATCTAGCAAGTGCAAGCGAAATTCAGATCAAAGTAGCCCAAGGCGCAAAACCAGGTGAGGGCGGTCAGCTGCCAGGACACAAAGTTACCCCGCTTATTGCAAGTTTGCGTTATACCAGCCCTGGGGTTACCCTTATTTCTCCGCCACCCCACCATGATATTTATTCCATTGAGGATTTAGCCCAACTTATTTACGATCTAAAACAAATAAACCCAGATGCGCTTATAGCCGTAAAGCTTGTCTCGACCGCAGGGGTTGGAACTATTGCCGCAGGAGTTGCAAAAGCCTATGCGGATAAGATAGTTATCTCAGGAAATGATGGCGGAACTGGGGCAGCCCCCCACACATCCATAAAATTTGCAGGAAATCCTTGGGAGTTAGGACTAAGCGAAGCCCATAATACTTTGAAAGTAAATGGTTTAAGGGAATTTGTCCACTTGCAAACAGATGGAGGCTTAAAAACAGGTTTAGATGTGGTAAAAGCGGCACTTTTGGGAGCTGAAAGCTTTGCTTTTGGAACTTTGGCTTTGAGTATTTTAGGCTGTAAGGTGCTTAGGATTTGTCATTTAAATAGATGCAGCGTTGGTGTGGCAACCCAGGATGAGAAATTAAGGGAATTTTATAGGGGAGATGTGGAAAAATTGGTTACATATTTTAATTTCTTAGCCCAAGATATAAGGGAGATTTTGGCATTTTTGGGCTATAAAAGCATTGAAGAAATAGTTGGAAGAAATGATTTATTAAAAGTTGTGGATGACGAATTTGCTAAAAAGTTTGATTTTTCTTCCATCTTGCGTGTGGTGGATGGGAAAAATACTTGCACCAAGCCAAATCCACCCTATGACAAAAATCTCTTTGAGAAAAAAATCCTTAAAAAAGTTTATAAGGTTATAGAAAATCCCCAAGAGAGAATTACCATTCATGAGAGTATTTGCAATACAAATAGGAGTTTTGGAACCCTTATTAGCGGAGTTATTGCCAAGTATTATGGAAATAAGGGTTTAAAAAACGATAGTATAAGATTGAATTTAAGGGGAACCTCTGGGCAGAGCATGGGAGCTTTTTTGATAAATGGAATTACCATAAATCTAAAAGGAAGTGCCAATGACTACCTAGGCAAGGGAATGAATGGGGGAAAAATCATTATAACTCCCCATGAGCAAGGGGAGAGATTTTCCTGTGCTGGAAATACCTGTCTTTATGGGGCAACTGGTGGTGAGATCTATGTGGCTGGAAGTGTTGGAGAAAGATTTAGCGTTAGAAATTCTGGTGCCACAGCTGTTGTTGAGGGGGTTGGGGACCATGCTTGTGAATATATGACAGGTGGGGTTGTTGTTATTTTGGGGCAAACTGGTATTAATTTTGGGGCTGGAATGACTGGCGGAGTTGCCTTTGTTTTGGATGAAAAGAGGGATTTTATAGATAAATTAAACCAAGAGCTGGTCATTGCAACCAGGATAGATACGGATTATATGGATGAGCCAAGGCATTTTATCAAAAAGCTTTTGAAAGTGCATTTAGAGCAGACCAACAGCAAAAAGGCTTTAGATATCTTAGAAAACTTTAGGCATTATTTGCGAGATTTTTGGATGATAAGACCAAAGGACATGATAAAAGTACCACTAAACCCAGAGGATGGAGATTAAGATGCAAGATTTTATACATATAAATAGACTAGAACCAAAGGCAAGGGGAGCCGAAGAGAGAATAAAGGATTTTAAAGAAATTTACGATTTGCTAAAGAAAAAAGATGTTCCTTTCCAAGCTGGGCGTTGCATTCAGTGTGGGGATCCATTTTGCCATGATAAATGTCCACTTCATAACTACATTCCCTTTTGGTTGCGTTCTGTTAAAATGGCAGATCATGAGCTAGCTTTCAATCTCTCAAATGAAACAAATCCCTTCCCAGAAATAACAGGAAGAATTTGCCCGCAAGATAGGCTTTGCGAGGGAGCATGTACCCTAAATGACGGACATGGAGCCATTAGCATAGGGGCCATTGAAACTTATATAAGTGAAAATGGTTTTAAAAAGGGATTGAAGCCAAAATTTCCTGGAATTAGCACCGATAAAAAAGTTGCCCTAATCGGCTCAGGTCCCGCGTCTATTTCTGCTGCTACTTACTTACTTAGATCTGGAATAAAGGTTGATATGTATGAAAAACAAGCCCGCGCTGGTGGACTTTTAACCTATGGGATACCAAATTTTAAGATAGAAAAAGATGTGATTTTTAGACGAATTAAATGGCTACAAAATGCCGGAATGAGCTTGTATGTAAACAAAGAAATAGGTAAAGATATGGATTTTGAGTATCTTATAAATTCTTATGATGCTATATTTTTAGGCATAGGGGCTGAGGTTTCAAGAAAGCTAAATATTCCAAACGACAATGCAAAGGGAGTTTTTGGGGCTATAGATTTTTTAAAGGCTATGCAAAATAAGGTTTTTGAAGATAAGTACGATAAATCTTATAATGTTAAAGATAAAAATGTTGTGGTAATTGGAGGTGGAGATACCGCCATGGATTGCGTTAGAACCTCTTTGAGAGAGGGTGCAAAAAAGGTTACCTGTCTTTATAGGCGAGATAAAATAAATATGCCAGGAAGCAAGAAAGAATTTAAAAATGCCCTAGAGGAGGGAGCTAGGTTTACCTATAATGTCTCTCCAAAGAGTGTGATTGTAAATTCTAAGGATGAGGTTCTTGGACTTATGATGGAAAGAACTACCCTAGGTGGCTTTGATAAAAATGGACGACAAAGGCTTGAGGTTGTAAAGCAAAGTGAATTTAAGGTAGATGCGGATGTGGTTATTTATTCTTTGGGGTTTTTGCCCTCAAAGCCAAATTTTCTGTCTGAAAATGGCATTCAAAGTGATGAGAGTGGAAGGATTTTGATAGATAAGGATTTTCAGACTACAAAAAGCGGAGTTTATGCGGGTGGAGACTGCCAAAGGGGCTCGCATCTAGTTGTTACTGCCGCGGCTGATGGGAAAAAGGCTGCTAAGAGTATGATTAAAAGTTTACTAGGATGAGCGAATTTGTAGAAGATTGTATAAGAGCTTGTGGGGAGATTTTAGATCTAATAAAAGAAACTCCCCATGAAAAATTATGCCAAGATTTACAAGTTGGTTTTGGTGGAGATCTTAGCCGTTTTATAGATATACAAGCGGAGAGAATTTTTGTAAAATATCTTGGAAAATATGCCCAAATCATCTCCGAAGAGAGTGGGGCTATCGGAGAAAAAAGTGAATTTCAAATCATTTTAGATCCAATAGATGGAAGTGATAATTTTGTTTCAAATATTCCCTACTTTGGTTCGTCAATTGCCCTAATGAAAAATAAAAAATGTATTAAAGCCTTTGTGTGCAATTTTGCAAATGGGGATGTTTTTTATAAAGAAAATAGCTTCCTAAAAAAGACAAATTTACAAAAAAATCAAATAAAAAATGAACACACAAATCATTTTAGTAAATGCGGGATTTTTGAAAGCTCTTACAAAAGTGAAATTTTTTTCCCCATCTTAAAACAAATGCAGATAAAGTTTCGTTCTTTAGGGGCTTTGGCCCTTTCTTTGTCCTATGCTAGGCAGGTGGATTTTGTACTTTATGAGGGCGAGCTGAGAGCTTATGATATAGAGGCTGGGCTTTACATGTGTGAGGATTTATATGTAAAAAAAGATAAAAATTTTATTTTTGTAAGCAAAGATAAGCAAATTTTTGATAAAATAGGCGAAAAATTATTGAAAGTTGGATAAATCTATGAGTTTTTTAAGTATTTTTTCCAAAAACAGAAAAGAGCAGTCTAATCCAAATGAGGCACCAGAGCATTGGATCAAGTGTAATCAATGCCAATCATTGATGTATTTTAAAGAGATAGAAAATAGATTTAAGGTTTGCCCAAAATGTGGATTTCATATGAGAATTGACGCAAAAGAAAGGATTGATTTGCTTTGTGATGAGGGAAGCTTTGAAGAGTTTGATTCGTCCTTGTCTCCCAATGATCCTTTAAAATTTGTTGATAAAAAATCCTATAAAAAAAGAATATCCGAAGCAAAATCCAAAACAAATAAAAGCTCATCAGCCATTAGTGGACAAGCACAAATAAATGGCAAAAAAGTTCAGATCATCAGCTTTGATTTTTCTTTTATGGGAGGAAGTTTAGGCTCTGTCGAGGGTGAAAAGATAGTAAGGGCGGTAAATAGATGCATAGAGAAAAAAGAGCCCCTTATCATCATAAGTGCAAGCGGGGGTGCTAGAATGCAAGAGAGTACTTATTCGCTTTTGCAAATGTCCAAAACTTCAGCGGCCATTAAAAGATTATCCGATCACAAACTGCCCTATATCTCTGTTTTAACCGATCCAACCATGGGAGGAGTTAGTGCTTCTTTTGCTTGGCTTGGGGATATCATCATGGCTGAACCAAAGGCTTTGATAGGCTTTGCAGGACAAAGGGTTATAAAGCAAACCATAGGTGCCGATTTGCCCGAAGGATTTCAGAGATCTGAATTTTTATTGGAACATGGTTTGATAGATATGATAGTAAAAAGAGGGGATATGAAAAAAACTATCTCCGATTTACTGGCTTATTTTGAGATAAATATAGATGCTGAAAAAACTCCCAAAATGGAACCTGAAAAAGAAGATCAAAATGAAGAAGATGAATTAAAGGATTTTTCACTAAAATTAAAGCAATGAAAATAAATGTGTATTCTGTTGAGAAAAACCAAGATCTATATGTGAAAAATTTAAATGAAGAATACATAAAGATGTGTTTAAGGTATGCAAATCTAAGCGATGAGGTGGTTTTTAATAAAAATATCGCTAAGGCTCAAGTCTTAGGAGAAGATGAGGCAAGGGGCTCTTATACAAAGTATTTTTTGCCATATCTGGATGGATTTTGTGTAAGTTTGGATTCAAGTGGAGAAATGTTAGATAGTTATGAATTTGCAAAAATGTTAAAAAACAAGTCAAAAATAAACTTTTTCATAGGCGGCGCCTATGGTTTTGAGAAGGCTTTTTTGAGTAAAACCCAAAGGGTTATAAGTTTAAGTAAACTAATATATGCCCATAAGATTGCAAAACTTGTTTTATTTGAGCAAATTTATAGGGGTTTGAGTATTTTAAATAACCACCCTTATCATAAATAAATTTTTAGAGGAAAACATAGATGAGGCAGAGTGATTTGGTATTTTTTAAAGGATTATTGTCCGATAGAAAAAAGCAGATAATAAAAAATATACATGATGTCAGTTTGGAAATGGAAAGCCTTAGTCAAAGTGAGGCAAATGATGAGATTGATTATGCTAGTATAAGTATAGATAAAAATATAGAGCAAGCCATAACCGCCCAGCAGTCTAAGGAATTGGCAAGTATTGAATTTGCCATAGCTAAGATAGAGAAGGGAAGTTATGGGGTTTGTGAAATGTGTGAAGAGGATATAGGCTTTGCGCGCTTGAAGGTTAAACCCCATGCAAAGTATTGCATAGCGTGCAGGGAAATAATAGAAAAAACTTCTAAAAAATAAGGATTTATCATGGGAATTAAACGTTACGTATTCTTCGTTGTTGTGCTGATTGTGCTTTTTGCCATTTATACTGTTTACCAGTTTCAAGATGCAACTTATACCTTAGCTTTTTTTGGCATAAATGTTACCCTACCCATAGTGGCTTGGTTGCTTTTGCCCCCTGTTATATTGGCTATTTTGTCTATCTTACATCTGATGTTTTATAGTATGAAAGTTTACATGGCAAATCGTTCTTTGGCAAAGGATTATAAATCCTTCGTTGCAGCTTCAAAAGCTTCTCTTTTGGGCAAGGACTATAAGGCTAAATTTAAAACAAAATGGTTTAAACTGCCAAACGATATGCTCAAAGCCATGCGCTCATCCAAAGAGGGTGTTGCAAAGCTTGAAGATGAGGGTTTGAAGAAGGTTTGTGAGGATATTTCGGGTGTTGAGGGCGAAGAGTGTATAGATCTTAAATCTTATAAATTACAAAAAGATAATCCTTTATTCGTCCAAAATCAACTAAACCAACTTTCAAAAGATCCAAAAATGGCATCAAAGATTCTTAAAAATTGCTCAAGCTTAGATAGTGAGCTTTGCAAGAAGGCATTTGATGTTTTGGTGGACAATGCATCTTATACAGAGATAAGAAGGTATAACCTGCCAATATCCCCTAAACATCTTTTCATAATTCTAAAAAGAAATATTTCCGAAGAAGATAATTTATTTATAAACGATAATGAAATAGATGGCTTTATAAATAGCGTTCAAATGAATGAAAAAGAATACATTGAATTGGCAAAGATAATCAAAGATAAGTTAAATCCTGAAACCATAGTTGCCATGTTTGAAAACCTTTTCAAAAAAGATGTCGCAGCTGGAAAAGCGTATATTTATACCCTATTTGAACTTCAGATGCTAGATCGTGCAAGGGAAGTGTTAGAAAATTCTGAAGAGGGTGAATTTGAACTTTTAAAAGCTTATTTGTTTTTAAGGGATAATTGGAAAAGTATTGATATAGAATATTTCCTTTAATGATAGATTTTAGTAAAAATCCCCTAGCCCTAGCCCCTTTGGCGGGTTATACGGATTTGCCTTTTCGTAAGGTGGTGAAAAAATTTGGGGCGGATTTGACTTATTCGGAAATGATAAGTTCAAACGCCCTTGTTTACCAAAATAAAAAAACCTTAAAAATGCTTGAAAAATCTCCCCTTGAAACTCCCTATATCGTCCAAATCGCAGGTTCAAACAAAGACATCATCAAAGAAGCAGTTTTGATCTTAAATGATATCGATGGCATTGATGGCATTGATCTAAACTGCGGTTGTCCTGTGCCCAAGGTGGTTTCCCAAGATGCAGGCTCTTCTTTATTGCTTGATTTGCCAAAATTAAAAGAGATTTTGCAAACCATAAAAAAATATTCCAAAAAAAGATATTTAAGTGCAAAAGTAAGATTAGGTTTTGAAGAAAAAATACCCAAACTTATAGCCCAAACTTGTGAGGAAGCTGGGGTGGATTTTATAAGTATGCATGGGCGAACTAGGGCAGATAAATACAAAAAAGTTATAGATTATGACGCCATTAAAGAAGCCCGCAAAGCCGTAAATATACCTATGTTTGCCAATGGCGATATAACAAGTTTAGATATAGCTTTACATGTAAAAAATCACACAAAATGCGAAGGACTCATGATAGGTCGAGGGGCAGTTGGAAATCCTTGGATTTTTTATCAGATAAAAAACAATGATAAAATTTTAGATGGAAGCATAAAACACCAAATCATCATGGAGCATTTTGACGCTATGGTGGAATTTTATGGAAAAAGGGGTGTTAGCATTTTTCGAAAACACTTGCATACTTATTCGAAAGGTTACGTACAGGCAAGTAAATTTAGAGATGAGATAAACAAGATTGAAGATATAAAAGAAGCAAGGGATAGGGTGGATGATTTTTTTAGCATTTAAAAAATGTTGAAAAAAATATAATATAATATTTCCAAAAAGGATAGATTATGATAAATGTTTTAATGATAGAAGATGATGTGGAATTTGCTCAAATTTTGGCTGAATATTTGGCACAATATAATATAAAAGTAACCAATTATGATGATCCTTATCTAGGACTTAGTGCTGGGATAAAAAAATATGATTTGCTCATACTTGATCTAACTCTTCCTGGCATTGATGGGCTTGATGTTTGTCGTGAAGTGGTGGAAAAATACGACATTCCTATCATCATAAGTAGTGCAAGAAGTGATGTGAGCGATAAGGTTATAGGACTGCAAATTGGTGCGGATGACTACCTTCCAAAACCCTATGATCCTAAAGAAATGTATGCTAGGATAAATAGCCTCATACGCAGATACAAAAAAAGCAATGAAGTAAATGCAAAGGGTGTGGATACTCTTTTTAGGGTTGATGAAAAAAGACATCAGATATATTATGGTCAAAATCCCCTAAACCTAACTCCAGCCGAATATGAAATCCTTTCATACATGGTTCAGCAACACGGCTTTTCCATATCCAGAGAACAGCTAGTTCACCACTGCAAATCCCTAAAAGATAAGGGTTCTAAAAGCCTAGATGTCATCATAGGGAGGCTTCGATCTAAGATAGGGGAGAGTTCAAAAAATCCCAAACATATACATTCTGTAAGGGGAATTGGATATAAGTTACTCGGATGAATAGACATTCTTTAAGCGTGAAGATAACCTTTATCTTTACCATCTCATTTTTGCTCGTTTGCATACTCTTTGTTTTGTTGTATCGTTTTCAGATTCAGCGAAATATAGATCTTATGCAGCAAAGGCAATTTCAGTCTATGAATTATTTATTGCAATTATATAGAAATAATACAACTCCAAAGGATTTGGAAGCTTATTTTAATTATTTTGGCTTTAAAAAGATAGAAAATCCAAGCCTAATCTCATCCATAATCCTTGATGGGGAAAAACTTTTTTTTAGAAAAACTCTCACGGGAAATTTTGCCTCAATTTTATATAATGATAGGTATTATTTGCATGTAAATTCTATTATAAAAAATCAAGAATTTGTATTTGAAACCGAGGATGATAAAAATTCTACAGATCATCTTTGGATAGGTTTTTTTCTAGCAATGGGAGTTTTGATAACAACCTATATGTCTATCATAAATAGCTTCAAGCCACTGCAAAAACTTAGCCAAAATATTAGAAGGTTTGCTTCAGGGGATATGGAGGTTGAATATAAAAGTGATAATGAAGATGAGATAGCTAAGGTGGCAAATGAATTTGATAAGGCGGTTAAAAAGATACGCCATCTTATAAAATCAAGGCAGTTATTTTTGCGAACCATTATGCATGAGCTTAAAACTCCCATAGGAAAGGGCAGAATAGTTTCTGAGATGGTAGAAAATGACTTGCAAAAAAAGCGTTTGATTAGTATTTTTGAAAGATTAGATCTACTTTTAAATGAATTTTCAAAAATCGAGCAGCTGGTGTCAAAAAGCCATAAATTAAATATACAAGAATATCCCATATCCTCAGTGTTAGAGCAGTCTATTGATATGTTGATGTTAGATTATGATCAAACCAAAAAATGTGTAAAAGTGAAACTTAAAAATGAAGATGAGATTTTAAGAGCAGACTTTGAACTTTTGAGCCTTGCTATTAAGAATTTACTTGATAATGCCTTAAAATATAGTAAGGATAATTGCGTGTATGTGGGAAGTGTAGAGGGAGGACTTCGCTTTTCAAATAAGGGTGATCCACTTTCGCGTAAGATTGAATATTATTATGAAGCCTTTATCAATGACAAAAATTCCAAAGGAATGGGTTTGGGACTTTATATAGTTAAAAATATTCTAGAATACCATGGTTATGAATTGGCTTATTTTTATGATGAGGGTATGCATAATTTTGATATATTGTGGAAAAAGTTATGAAAAATTCACTGGAAAAATTTAATAACCTAGTAGATGCTTTTAATGCCCTCCCAACCGTTGGCAAAAAATCAGCCATGCGCTTTGCTTACCATCTTGTACTTAAAGATTCTTATGGTGGTATGAAGCTAGCCTATGCCATTGAAAGTGCTATTAGAAATACAAAAAAGTGTGAGCTTTGTGGGGGTTTGAGCGAGCATGAAGTATGTGATATCTGCCTAGATGATACTAGGGATAGCGGCATCTTATGTTTAGTTGAGAGTGTAAAAGATATGCTAGTCCTTGAAGAAAATGGAGCCTATGAGGGTTTATATTTTGTTCTAGATAGTTTGGATGAAGAGATGATTTTAAAACTAGAAAAACGCATAGAAGAAAATGGGGTCCAAGAGATTATTTTCGCCCTAACCCCAGGACTTTCAAGCGATGGAATTATGCTTTTTATAGAAGATAAGTTAAGCAAGTTTGATCTAAAATTTACCAAGATAGCCCAAGGAGTTCCAACGGGGGTAAACCTAGAAAATGTGGATACTCTCTCTTTATCTAAGGCTTTACAAAGCAGGACTAAGATCTAAATCTCGTAGGATATAAAAGCCCATTTTACAAATTTTGGTGGGGGATTTTTTGCCAATTCGTTGTGGTAGAAGTTTTCTAGGTTTTTTTCATCATTTTTGCTAATCTCCCCTAGGCTCCATCTAACTTTTTCTATAAATTCTTTAGGGTTTTTGGCTTGAAATCTTGTGTTTTCGCTATTTACAAAATCAACCTTTGCATTAAAACCCATTTTATACAATATGTTTACAAGATAGATAAAATCAGGTTTTGGGTTTATGGTTTTTTCAAGAACTTTTAATATGCATTCATCTATAAAAAATCCATCTACCTTATAACTTATGTAAACTTTTTTTGCCTTTTTGTTTAGCTTTTGTAAAACCCCTTCTAAATCATCCACTTCCATGCATCTTGAAGCTATCAAAATATCGCATTTTGGAACATCATCCCAGCTTTCATCTAGGGATTTTTGTATGGTTTGGACATTTTCTAATCCTCTTTCTTTGGCGTTTTCTCTCACGCATTTAAGCATTTTGGGGGAAAAATCTAGACAATAAACTTTTTCGAGCTTATCTGCTAAACTTAGCCCCAAAGTTCCAGGACCACATCCCACATCTAGCAAGGTTTTTGCATCTTTTAGATCAAGCCTTTGTAAAAACTCATTTATATAGATACTTTTAAAAACCCTCCCATTCATGTCAGAAGCCTTTTCGTCCCAGTCCTTGGCACTTTTTGCCTTGAAAGTAGATAGCTTTCTTTGTTCTTTGTAAAGTGTTGAAAAGTCAATTTTTTGTAGGTTTGAAAGTGTTGTCATGGGTTTTTCCTTATTTTGTTTTAAATGTAAATCTAGCCCCATTTTTTAAAGAGCTTGAACTTATGTCCGCATTCCAGATCATGTTTCCTATTATGCATGTGGGAAGCATTTGCTTTGCTAGGAAGGTATTTTGGGATATTTTTTTAAATTTTTTCTTAAAAATGCCCATATCCATATTTGTAGCATAAATTTTTAATTTCAAATCTTCTAAGTTAAGGTTTTGGGTTTTAACCTTAAAATCTAGGGTTTTCATAAGTGGTATGCTTTTTGGGCTTATGGATAGGGATATTTTTTGGTTTTTTCCCAAATTTATTTCACAACTTTTCTCTCTTAGATCGCAAGATGGATTTTGGTTTATAAAAGAAATATCTTCTGGGAAAAAATCATCAAAATCCATAAAAAACAATCCCACAAAAATAGCAATTATAAGTATTTGTGAGCTTAAAAGTAAGTAAAATTTATACTTTGATTTTTTCAAGGGCTTTTCCTATATTTTAAAGTAAAAGTATAGCTTTAAGAGTTTTAAAAGTGTATAAAACTTTCACATTTTGTATATTTTGCAAATATAAATTCAAATAAACAGCTAATTCAAAGTTTATTATAGTAAAATTATAAAAATGACGTTTTCTAAGGTTTAGGTTTTATGGCTAAGATTCAAGTCAATGGAAAATTTATTGAGGCAAAAGAAGGAAGTTTGCTCATAGACGTTCTCTTAGAAAATAATATACACGTCCCCCATTTTTGTTATCATAAATCCCTAGGTAAAGATGGAAATTGCCGTATGTGTATGGTTGAGATTGAGGGGCAAAAGCGACCTCAAATCGCCTGTGATACCCCTGTAAAAGAGGGGCAAGTCATCCGCACAAAGGGTGAGAAAATCGACAAAGTCAAAAAAAATATCCTAGAACTAGAGCTTATAAATCATCCCATTGATTGTCCTATCTGCGATCAAGCTGGAGAATGCAAACTCCAAGATTATTACATGGATGTGGGTCTTTACGATAGCAGGGTTGAAACCTCCAAACAAAGGGCAAAAAAGCAGGTTGATCTAGGTAGTTTTGTTATGCTAGATCAAGAGCGATGCGTACTTTGTACTAGATGCGTAAGATTTACAAAAAATATAACCAAAACCCATGAATTGGGAGTTTTAAAAAGAGCCGATAGCTCTGTTATAGCAACTTTTCCTGGTAAAAAGTTGGATAATCCCTATGCTATGAATGTGGTAGATTTATGTCCTGTTGGGGCATTGACTAGCAAGGATTTTAGGTTTAAAAAACGGGTTTGGTTTTTACAAAGTGATGAGATTATCTGCGATGGATGTTCAAAAGGATGTAATATCTTTTGCGACCACAATAGGGAAAAATACGGCGATGATCTTATCTATCGCTATCGTCCCCGCTTAAATGAAGATGTAAATGGGCATTTTATCTGCGATGTGGGCAGACTTTCTTATAAAAAAGAAAATGAAAATCGCTTGTATGAGAGTAAAATACAAGGAAAAGATGAGGATTTTGAGACCGCTTTAAAAAAGGCCCAAAGTATTATGGGCGAAGATAAAAAGAAATTACTTATCGTTTCTCCAAATCTTAGCATAGAAGAGATGTATCTTTTAAAACTTGTATCGGAAAAATTTAACTGTGATGTGGTTATTTGCATGGATGAATATAAAGATGAGAATTTTGGAGATGATTTTTTAAAACAAAACAATCTTGGCTTAAATGCAAATGGGGCTTTGGTCCTGGGATTAGATACAAATTCCAATGTCAAAGAGCTTCTGAAAAATTATGATTTACACATCTACGTTGGTTTAAAAAATTTAGATGCTTGGATAGATCTATCCTGTAAAAGGGAAAAAACCTGTTGCGCTTTTTCGGCTTTTGGTGCTCAAAGTATGGATAAGTGCGCCTTTTTGATAGCCATAGCATCCCATACTGAGAAAAAAGGAACCTATCTAACAAGTGATAATTTGCTCCAAAAAAGCAATAGCAAAGTAAGAAAAAATAAGCAAGCAAAAAGCTTGTTTCACATACTTTCTCGCCTAGGTAAATTTCCCTTTGAGAATGGGGACGATATCTGGGACAATGGATATTTAGATCTATTTTCTAGCTTCAAAAAGGCTTACAAATGAGTGCTTTTGGTGTTGGTGTAGTGATTACAAATATCATCATAGCTCTTTTGATGTCTTTGGGCGGGGCTCCTATTTTGGTGTGGATGGAAAGGCGAATCGCTGGGCTTATACAAGATAGGATGGGACCAAATCGCTGTCATATAGCTGGGTTTAGACTAGGTGGCATAGTGCAAAGCTTTGCGGATATGTTAAAGCTTGTCTTTAAAGAAGATTATATGTCTACTCATATAAAGAGGAGATTTTTATTTGAACTTGCCCCTGTTATCGTTTTTGTGTGTTCATTTTTAGCTTTTATGGTTATGCCCTTAGCGGACACTCTTATTATAGATAATATACCTTTTATGATGCAAGCCTTACCCGTTAATTTTGGAATGCTTTGGTTTTTGGCATTGGCTGGGCTTAGTGTGTATGGGATAATATTGGGCGGTTGGGCTAGTGATAATAAATATTCTCTCCTAGGCTCCCTAAGAGCAAGTGCTCAAATGATAAGCTATGAAGCATCTATGGTGCTTTCTTTGATATCCATTTTACTTGTTTACAATAGCATAAATCTAACCAATATAGCCCATTTTCAAGGGCAATTAATCTTTGGATTCATTCCTGCGTGGGGGATATTTCTTCAACCAATCTCGGCAATCATTTTTATCATAACATCTTACGCAGAAACCAATAGAGCTCCTTTTGATATGGCGGAGGGAGAAAGTGAGATCGTGGGCTTTCATGTGGAATATTCAGCTATGAAGTTTGGTTTATTTTTTGTGGGCGAATATGTTGCCATGTGTGCATCTAGTGCTTTGATCGTTACTCTTTTCTTTGGCGGTTTTCAGATCCCATGGCTAGGAACCGAGGCTTTAAAAGAAAATCTTTTTTCGGTTCTAATCTTTTGTGCGATCGTGTTGCCAGTTTTAAGCTTTATTTTCATCTCGTGGCTACAAAAATCAAACAAATGGTTAGGCGATGATTTAAGGGCGAAAGAGACAAAAAGGCTTAGTGTATTTTTTGGCATTTTGACCGCTTTGTTGGTTTTAGCTATCTTGGTTTTGGTGTGTTTTGGGCTTAGCCAAAATGGGATAAATATAGTCGTTGCTCTTTTGCAAGTTATCTGTTTTGGCATAAAAGTTTATATCATGAATTTTATTTTTATCCTAGTTCGCTGGACACTGCCAAGATTTCGCTATGACCAACTTCAAAATCTAGGCTGGAAGGTGCTTTTACCAATATCTTTGGCGAATGTGTTTGTAACAGCTTTAGTGGTGGTGGGTTTACAATGAAGATAAAAGTAGTAAAAAGACACGGCGATACCTTTAGGGAAAAGCTCTATCTTCCTGCTATTTTTGGTGGATTTAAGATAACCCTAAGACACTTTTTTGGCAATCTTATGAGTAAAAAAGAGTTAAAAAGCAAATCCTATCCAGAGGAGCAACCAAGCGACATCACGCCTCGCTATCGTGGGGTTCATCGCTTAACTCATAGGAAGGATGGGAGTATTAGATGCGTAGCTTGCTTTATGTGTGCTACTGCTTGTCCTGCTGAATGTATCTTTATAGAAGCTAGGGAACGAAGTGATGGTATAGATGAAAAAGAGCCCAAGATTTTTAATATAGACTTGCTCGAATGTGTATATTGCGGCTCTTGCGTGGAGGCTTGTCCTTGCGATGCTATACGTATGGATAGTGGGATTTTTAGCTTTATCGGGGAAAAAAGAGAGGATTTTGTAAGAACAAAAGAAACTCTTTTGGCAACTAAGAGGGCGGATATATGTTAGATTTTTTGTTTATTTTGCTCTCGTTTTTTGCCCTTGTGGGTGCAATTGGCATGATAAGTTTCAAGCAACCCTCTTATAGTGCCTTATCTTTTATCCTTACTATCATAGCTATTGGCGCTTTATACGCTCTTTTGAATGCTAGTTTTTTGTTTATGGTGCAACTTATTGTTTATGCGGGGGCGGTTATAACTTTATTGCTTTTTATTATCATGTTTTTAAATGTGAAAGAAGAAAATTTACCAGATGAGAAAAACAGGTTTAAGATCATGTTTATCGGGGCGATTTTTCTAATTCCACTTATATTAGTTGTTTTAAAAGCTATGGGAAGTTTGGATGATAGAATACTTAGCATCTTGCCTATTGAGTATGGAAGTATCGAGGTGGTTGGAGCTAAACTTTTTAGTGCTTGGATAGTCCCTTTTGAGCTTGTTTCTATCTTGCTTTTAGTTGCCCTTATCGGCTCTATCGTTTTAGCGACAAGGAAAAACAAATGATAACCATACATTCTTATACCTTTGTGGCGATGGTACTTTTTTGCATAGGCATCTTAGGGGTTGTTTCAAGGAAGAATATCTTTGTTATTTATATGTCCATCGAGCTTATGTTAAATGCCGTAAATCTTATCTTGGTGGCAGTTTCTAGGTATTATCAACATATAGATGGTCAAGTGATGGCAATGCTTGTTATTGCCATAGCTGCGGCTGAAGCGGCGGTATTTTTGTCTATAATCGTTGTTTTATTTAGGTATAAAAAGAGCCTAGATAGCGATGTGTTTAATGTTTTAAGGCAAAGGGAAAGACGATGATAGAATTAGCCTATATCATTTTATCCCCTGTTATTGGAGCTATTTTTTTAGGATTGTTGTATCTTTTTTCTGTGAGAGGTTTACATGTAAAAAAGATTATTTTTACAGCCATTGGTTTGATAAGCCCCTTTATTAGTTTTGTATTTGGAATTAAAGTATTTTTAAAGCTTTTAGAGCAAAAAAATCCCATAACTTTTACCGCTTATGAGTGGTTAAATGTGGGCAATTTTCATATAAAAATGGAGTTTCTTGCCGATAATTTATCTATTTTTATGGTTTTATTTGTAAGTTTTGTTGCTTGGCTTATACACATTTATGCAAGTGGCTACATGGATGATGATGAGGGTTATGGAAAATTCTTTTTTTATTTTAATCTTTTCTTAGCTTCCATGCTGCTTCTAGTTTTAGGTTCAAGCCCTATTATCATGTTTATAGGCTGGGAAGGCGTTGGGGTTTGTTCTTATTTTTTGATAAGTTATTATTATAAAGATAATGAAAATGTAGTAGCTGGAAATAAGGCATTTTTAGTCAATAGAATAGGCGACGCTGGTTTTATAGTTGGCATGTGCAGTTTATTCTTTTACGCTGGACAAAGTGGTTTTGATTTTCAAACCCTAAGTGCAAATGTGGGCTTAATCCCCCACCATATCAAAATCTTCATAGGTTTATCCTTATTTATTGGAGCCATGGCAAAATCTGCCCAAATCCCCCTTTATGTTTGGCTCCCAGATGCCATGGCAGGACCAACTCCAGTCTCAGCCCTCATCCACGCAGCGACCATGGTAACAGCTGGAGTTTACATGGTAAGGAAGTTTGCATTTTTGTATAATGATATACCAAGTGTTGGGCTTTTTATAGCTTATATTGGAGCTTTCTCCTCTGTTTTAGCAGCCCTTATCGCCATAGGACAAAGGGATATAAAAAAGATTTTAGCCTATTCGACCATGTCTCAACTTGGATATATGTTTGTGGCCGTTGGACTTGCAAATTATAGTGGTGGACTTTTTCATGTTTTTACCCATGCCTTTTTTAAAGCCTTGCTTTTTATGGGAGCTGGAGCTGTGATAGTTGCCTTGCATCATGAGCAAGATATTTTTAAAATGGGTGGCTTAAAAAAAGATATTCCAGTTATTTGGCTGGTTATGCTTGTTGGATGTTTGGCTATTAGTGGCATTCCTCCTTTTAGCGGTTTTTTTAGTAAGGATGAGATTTTATTTACCGCCTTTGCAAATGGGGAATATTTACTTTGGGGCTTGGAGGTTTTTACAGCATTTTTAACTTCTTATTATATGTTTAGATTGTTTTTTGTGGTTTTTTATGCTAAAAATTCAGATCGCGCAGGGGTTCATGATATTCCTAAAATTATGATTTATCCACTTATCATCCTAGCTCTTGGGGCTACGATAGTTGGATTTTTGGGCGTTCCCCATGTTTTTGGGGTGGAAAATTATATCCATTCTTTCTTGGGTGCTTCAAATAAACAAATCCAACCAATTTCTCATGTGGTGGAGTTTTCACTCATGGGTTTAAATATATTGGTGGGAATTTTTGGTATAAACTTGGCTTGGAAGCGGTATGGAAATTGGAATTTTTCTAAAAAAGATAAAAAACCAGCCCTGATAGAAAATAAATTTTATGTGGATGAAATCTACCATGTTGTTTTTGTTAGATCTATACAAAAACTAAGTAATTTTGTGGCAAATTTCCTTGATTTGCAAGTCATAGATGGGGCGATAATGAGAGTAAGCGAGGGATTTTTAAGGGTTGGCAAAAGGGTTTCCATCTTGCAAAATGCAAATATAAGAGCCTATGTTTTTGCCATGCTTGTTGGATTTGGCATGATGAGTTTGTATCTTTTATCGGTATTGGATTAGATGATGGAAATTTTAAATATTTTTGATGGTTATTTATTGTCGATTTTGATTTTTTTACCACTTGGTGTTTCATTTTTGATGTTAGCCTTGCCTGTTGGTTCAAAATTTACGAGAAATGTTGCCTTTGGGGTGGGGATTGTTTTATTTATCATATCCTTTAAAATTTACCTTGATTTTTATCCCATGGGCTACATGCAATTTCGTGAATTTCACACTTGGGTTACAAACTATGGTATAAATTATTCTTTAGGGGTTGATGGGTTTTCGCTGATTATTTTAATGCTCATAGTAACCCTTATGCCATCAGCCTATCTTATACTTTGGAATGGTAGGACTAAGGGATATTGGATAAGTATGATGCTTATTCAAAGCGGTATCATGGGTTCGCTTTTTTCTCAGGATTTGATTTTGTTTTACTTTTTTTGGGAGACCATGTTGCTTCCAGTTTTTATGATAATTGGACTTTTTGGAACCGATGATAAGGTTTTTTCAACCCTAAAAGTTACCATTTATACCATGTTTGGTTCGCTTTTTATGCTTTTGGCTATCTTGTATTTGGGATTTTCCTTTTACAATCAATTTGGAAGTTGGAGTTTCGAACTTATTGATTTGATGAAAATCTCCACCCTAAGCCAGATGGAAAAGATATGGCTCTTTTTAGCTTTTATGTTTGCTTTTGCGGTTAAAATTCCCTTTTTTCCCTTTCATACATGGCTTATGAAAACTTATTCAAATTCCCCAACAGGGGGAGTTTTTTTACTCTCATCCATCATGGCAAAATTGGGAGTTTATGGGATAGTTCGTTTTGTATTGCCTTTGTTTCCAGGTCTTTACATATCTTATTCGCCAATCTTTATAGGCATTGGTCTTTTTGGTTTATTTTATTTTGGTTTAGCTGCCCTTATGCAAAATGATCTAAAAAGAATGTTTGCCTATTCTTCCGCATCCCACCTTGGTTTTATAGTTGTTGGTATTTTTACCCTAAACGTATATGGTATGATGGGAAGTTTGCTTTTGATAGTAGCCCATGCCTTGGCAACTGGGGGTTTGTTTTTGATGGTTGGCATCTTAGAATTTAATACAGGATTAAAATATATAACACAAATGGGTGGCATAGCCAAAAAGGTACCTGTTTTTACTTTTCTTTTTTGCATTATGCTCTTATGTATAGTCGGACTTCCTGGTACAAATGGCTTTATATCAGAATTTTTGATAGTTTTGAGCCTTTTTGATGTAAATATCTATCTAGGTATCATAGGTTCTCTGACCGTTTTAGTGGCGGCTGGATTTATGTTTTGGATGTTTGGAAGGGCAATTTTGAGCGAAAGTGGCAATGAAATAAAAATGTATGATCTAAAAATACGCCACATCATAGGCTTAGTACCCCTAGCTTTTCTCATAATAGCCATGGGATTTTATCCTGATTGGTTTTTTAGCAAGGTAGAACCAACGGTGGAGTATTATCTTTATGAATTACTCAGCCTAGGCGGTGCGAGATGAATTCTTTTTTACACTTAATGCCACTTTTTTTAGTATCTTTGGGCGGAGTAGTTTTGATGCTACTAAGTGCCATTGGGAAATTTTCAACCAAGCATTATATATACATGTGCGTCGCCTTTTTGGCTTTGGCTGAAGCTTTTCAAGTTTTACATGTATGGCAGCTTTATTCCATAGATCTATATCCGCAAATTTTCAATGGCATGATAATTGCCGATAGTTATTCTAGTTACTTCAATGCCATTTTGATAATGGGTGCAATCTTGATCTTGCTTATTAGTGAACATTATTTTGCCATGCAAAAGCATTTTAGGGGTGAATTTTTCTCAATCATGCTTTTTAGTGTTTTTGCCATGATGATGTTAGTACAATCGACTGAGCTTATCAGTGCCTTTATAGCCTTAGAAATAGCATCTTTATGTGTTTACATCATGATAGGTTTTCAAAAAGACCACCACAAACGCATAGAGGCTAGTTATAAATATCTGGTCGTTGGCTCCATCTCGGGAGCTATTTTTCTTTTGGGCGTTGGGCTTATTTACGCAGGACTTCAAACAACCCATTTGGGCGAACTAGCCCATCAAATCCAATACAAAGAAAATCTAAACCTTGTCATAGTTGGTGCGAGTATGATTTTAATCATGTTTTTGTTTAAAATCTCAGCCTTCCCCTTCCAAAGTTGGGCGATAGATGTTTATGATGGTGCCCCTTTGCCCGTTACAGGCTACATGGCGGCAGCCTTTAAGATCTCAATCTTTGGTTTTATGCTAAGGGCTATGCTTGTGGATTTTGAAGATATAAAGGGCATCTGGACAAATATGTTAATCTTCATAACCATAGCAACCCTAGTTTATGGCAGCTTTTTAGCCCTCATCCAAAAAAGCGTAAAACGTATGTTAGCAGCCTCAAGCATAGTTCACACGGGATACTTACTAATCGCTTTCATATCCACAACAACCATGCCCGAAGAAGCCTCATCTTCCCTTATCTTTTACCAAGTTGCCTACTTTTTATCTTCCGTTGGGGCTTTTGGACTTATATCCTATATAGTTTCAGATGATAAGCTCCGCATTACCTACAATGATTTTAAAGGTTTTGCCAAAACAGAACCAACCATGGCTGCTAGCATGAGCGTTTTTATGCTCTCTTTAGCTGGAATCCCCTCAACTATAGGCTTCATGGGAAAATTCTATATCTTTTCAGGCGCCATATCTGCTGGTTATTCCTACCTTTCCATAGTCGCCATCATAGCCACAGGAATATCCATATATTACTATTTCAAACTTATAGCCGTTATGTATTTTTATCCCCCATCAGACGGAGCTAGTGTCCCCATGCTAAGGGGAATAACCCCCAAAATCATAGGCCTCCTAGCCCTAGCAACCATCTGGGGAGGAGTAGGAAATATCATCATAACCTATTTTCCAGACGTGGATTTTATCATAGATCTAGCCCAGATTGCTTATAAGTCTTTGTTTTTGTGAAAATGACCTTTTAAAATTATGTTATTTATCAGCATCTGACATTATTGAGTAAAAATGCAACATTAAATAAAAAATAGATTTTGAATATGATTATATTTAGTAAAAATATTAATTTTTTATGCTATATAGCTGAATGGGTTAATGGAAGCGAGCGTCAGTAATGACTTGACAAAATTTCTAAATTCAAATACAGGAGCAAGGGATGAAAAATTTGATTTTATCTTTATTTGTGGTAGCTTTTTTAACTGCTTGCGGTGGTGGTTCTAGTGGTGATAAAAAAGAAGAAAATATTTCTTTTACAAAATTGGCTTATGAGATAGGATATTATAGTCAAAATGCTGGAAAAGAAAAATTTGAAGTAGTAAGAACTGGGGAAGAGCTTAATAGGATTTATGCAGATTTTAAACAATATGATGATTTTCCAAAATTTAGCATAGACTTTAATAAAGAACTTGTTTTGTATCTTAATTTGGGAATGTTTAATAGTATGACTCACGAGATGGAAATAGCCAAAATAGTGAGGGAAAATGATAAGATAAAAGTTTTTATAGGAGTTATAAGGGTTGCAAATGGTTGCCCTGCAGGTTCGGCAATATCAGAACCTAAACTTTTTGTAAAAATGTCAAATGAAAATAGCCAAAATATAGAATTTATCAAAGTAGAAGAAATAAAAAAATGCGATGATAAAATAATTTCACGAGCGTTGGAGAATTTTGAAGAACATTATAAAGGGAATATTTTGGATAAATTTACCAAAAAGATTGACGAAAAAACTTATACTTTTTACAAGATGAAATCACAAGATGGCAAACCGTTTTGATGAAAATGGCAAAAGGGTAAATCCAAATATCAAAGCAAAAAATACCCTTGAAAATGATATAAAAAATATTTTAAATTCCAAAGATGAAATGCCTAAGATAGTTGTAGCCATAAAAGCGGATCCGCTTCCAGAACAAGTCATCCAAAGCCAAGGCGGAGTGCAAATCGATGAGAATGGAAATGCAACATATATATCTAATGAAAAGATTATTAGTAAAGAAGAGTTTTTTGCTATGCTAGAAAAGGAGCAAAAACAAAGAGATGAAATAGCCAAAAATAGACGCAAAAATCCAAATTTAGTTGAATTTATTAAGAGAAACGGCTTAGAGAATGATGAGTTGGCTAAAAAGTCATTAAGGGAAAATCTAAGTTATATCGAGTTGTTTGTGGCCAAAGATAGGCTAAGAGATTTTGTAAATAAAAATAAAGATTTAATCGATGGTTTAGGTCTCGTGGGGACTCCAGCAAACGGGTAATCTTGTCTTGGTCCTCCTTGATGCCAAAGTTAAAAAAGGGGGACCCTAAAAGCAAAATTCACATATAAAACTCATTACAAATACGCACTTAGTACAAGAGTTTACCTGCAAAACTCTACAAATTCATCCCTAAATTTCTTGATATGGCTAATGGCTACACTTGCAACGGCTGGGGCGAAAACGCAGATTGTTTTGCCGTTCATTGTGTCTGCTATGTCTAAAATTAGATCTATATCTTTTTCGCTTCCTTCGCCCCGCAATATTTTGGCTAGGATTTTGTTTATCCAGCCTGTGCCCTCGCGGCAGGGGGTGCATTGTCCGCAACTTTCGTGATGGTAAAATTCAAAGAGGTTTTTAGTAGCTTTTGGGATGCAAACACTCTCATCCATGATTATCATTCCCCCAGTTCCCAAGCTTGAGCCGTGTTTCCATAGATTTTCATAGTCTAGAGTAACACTTTTGACTTCCTCGGCTGTTAAAATTTCACATGAGCTTCCACCTGGGATTACAGCTTTTAGCTTTTTGCCTCCCCTAACTCCGCCGCCTATTTTTTCTATGACTTCTTGCATACTTTCGCCAAATTGCAATTCATAAATACCTGGTTTATTGATATGCCCGCTTAAACCAAAAAGCATGGTTCCTGGGCTTTTTTCGGTGCCAAATTTTCTATAAGCTCTAGCTCCATTTTGTACTATATAAGGTACTGAAGCTATGGTTTCAACGTTGTTTACCACAGCAGGAGAGCCAAAAAGCCATTCTGGATCGGTTTTATTGTGGGGTTTTAGTCTTGGATGTCCACGTTTTCCCTCTATGGATTCTAAAAGGGCAGTTTTTTCGCCACAGATGTAAGCCCCAGCTCCACGATGCAAGGTTACATCCAACTTATACTTATGTCCTAAGACTTTTTCTCCTAAAATTCCAGCTTTATAGGCTTCATCGATGGCTTTTTGCAATCTTTGGGCTTGGAAAATGTATTCGCCTCTTATGTAGATATAGGCATGATGGACATGTAGGGTATAGGAAGCATTTATAATTCCCTCGATTAGCAAATGTGGGTCGTATTCTAAGATTTGCCTATCTTTAAAGGTTCCAGGCTCACTCTCGTCTGAGTTTACGGCTAGGAAAACCTCCCCATCAAAGTATGGGTTCATCAAATCCCATTTTCTACCTGTACTTGCTCCACCACCACCCTTTCCCCTAAGTCCGCTATCATAAACCATCTTTGTTATATCGTCAGGTTTGAGTGAAAAAAGTTTATCGATGGAGCTGTATCGTCCATTTTTTCGGGCAACTTCAAGGGTGTGGGAATTTGGAATGTGAAAATTTTTACTTATAATCTTTTTTATCATTTCAAATCCTCTAGGATTTTGTCTAGTTTTTTTGCATCTAGATCATCGTGATAAACCCCATTTAAGCTGATGCAAGGGGAATGTCCGCAGTTTCCTAGACATTCGACCTCGCTTATGGTAAAAAGTCCATCCTCGCTTGTTTGCCCACTTTTTATATTTAGTTTTTTTTCTAGGTATTCAAGCAAACTTTCACTTCCATTTAACATGCAAGAGAGGGTTTTGCAAAGTTGTATGTGATATTTGCCCACTTTTTGCAGGTTAAACATGGTATAAAATGAAGCGATAGAATAAATATCCATAGCACTTTGTTCGGTTCTTTTGGCGATGTATTCCATAGCTTCTAGACTTATCCAGCCCTCTTGATACTGCACCATCCAAAGGTAAGGCAGGGTTAGGGCTTTTTTGTTGGGGTATCTTTTGGCAAGATTTTGAAAATATTTTTCGTTTTCTTCGCTAAATTTAAAGCTCATCGATCAAGCTCCCCAGCTATGATATTTAAGCTCCCAAGAGTTAGGATGGCATCTGCAACCATGGCATTTTCTATCATTTGCGGATAGGCTGACATGGAGTAAAAACAAGGTGGGCGAACTTTGACTTTATATGGTGTTCCACTCCCATCACTTACTATAAAAAACCCCAACTCTCCATTTCCAGCCTCAGTGCAAGAATAATGCTCCATTTTTGGCACTTTTACCCCCTCATATATTAGCTTAAACTGGTTCATGAGTCCTTCAATATTGTTATAAACATTTTGTTTTTTAGGCAAACTTATACTTCTATCATCTATGCTTATATCGCCCTTTGGTAAGCTTTTTATGGCTTGGTTTATTATCAGGATGCTTTGATTTATCTCTTCAAAACGCACCATAACCCTATCGTAAACATCCCCAATGCTTCCGATGGGAACTTCAAAGTTAAAATCCTCATACATGTAATAAGGTTTGATTTTTCTTATATCATAAGCTACGCCGCTTGCCCTTAAATTGGGACCACTCAAGCCATAATTTATGGCATCTTCTTTGTTGATAATGCCTATATTTTGAGTTCTATCATGAAATATTCTATTATGCTCGATTAATTTTAAAACATCACTTACTCCCCTTTGCACAGCCTTTATGCATTCTTTTAAATCCTCTTCAAAGCCTTCATACAAATCATGTGCCACGCCCCCAATTCTCATGTATGAATTTGTAAGTCTAGCCCCAGTTAGCTTTGAGAGTAGGTCGTAGATCTTTTCTCTTGGATTAAATAAATACCAATAATTCGTCAAAGCCCCCATATCCACTAAAATCGCAGCCAAACAAACTAGATGGTCGATAATCCTGCTAAGCTCACCCGTAATTACCCTTATATATTGACCTCGCATTGGTATTTCGATGCCAAGCATTTGCTCAACCCCATGGGCAAAACCTATGTTATTTAAAATGGCAGAGCAATAGTTTAACCTATCGGTGTAGGGTATGATTTGATTGTAAGTGTGATTTTCGCAACTTTTTTCAAAACCCCTGTGCAGATAGCCTATCTCACTCACTGCTTTTAGTATGCTCTCGCCTTTAAGGGCTACAAAGGTTCGTATAGTTCCATGGCTTGCAGGGTGGGCCGGGCCTAGGTTTAAAAACATGATGTCTTCTGTTTCTTTTTTCTTTTTTTTCTTTTTTTTGCCTAACTTTTTTTCCATCTCATCCATGAGAGTATCGGTTTTTTCGCACCATTCTCCCTCTCTTATATCGTAGTCTTTTCTTAGTGGATGTCCTTTAAATTCTTGGTGGTTTAGTATGCGTTTTAGGTTTGGGTGGGATAGAAATATTATGCCATATTGGTCATAAACTTCCCTCTCGCCCCATGAAGCACTTTTGTAAAGTAAGCTTAGGCTGGGGATTTTTAAGTCTTGTAAAAATACTTTCAAGCCTATTTGGGTTTTAAAATCCTCACTTCTAAAAAGATAAACCAAGCAAAATCTACTTGGCATTTTGTTGTTAAATGTAAGATAGTCAATAGCTGTGATGTCTAAAAGCATGGTAAATTTTTTTACATGCAATAAATACTCCACAGCTTCCAAAAAATTATCTTTTCTTACCACATAAAAGCCATTTTCATCTGTGAAAATATCAAATTTTGCCACAAATTTATCCATCAAAATGTCCCTTAAAATCCCCTTTTACCCTATCTTTTATAATGCTTTCATTTTCTTTTTGCTTTTTTTGGATTTGCATGAGTGCATCTAGTATGGCCTCAGGTCTAGGTGGGCATCCAGATATATAAACATCCACAGGGATAACTTCATCTATGCCTTGTAAGGTTGTGTAATTGTCATAAAAGCCTCCACTACAAGCACATGCACCCATGCTTATAACCCATTTTGGTTCAGTCATTTGGTCATAGATTTTCTTTAAAATGGGAGCTTGTTTGTAGCTAATGGTTCCAGCAACTATCATCAAATCCGCTTGTCTTGGGGAAAATCTAACAACTTCAGCTCCAAATCTTGAAATATCATGTCTGCTTCCAGCAACTGCCATAAATTCGATAGCACAACAGGCTGTTCCAAAAACATAAGGCCACATGGAACTTTCTCTTGCCCAATTTATCGCCTCATCAAGCTTGGTAGTTATGACACTTTGCCCAAAAACTGCCTCTGCCCCTACTGCCATGTTAGAGCCCTTTTAAGATATACATAAATAAGTCCAGATAGAAGCAAAAACATAAAAGAAAACATTTCAACTATACCCAGCATTCCCAGGGTTTTTAAATTCACAGCCCATGGAAACAAAAAAATAAGCTCCACATCAAAGATCACAAAAATAATGGCAACTAGATAAAACTTTATATCAAACCTAGCATCTGTATTTCCGATAGGAATAGTAACTCCGCTTTCATAGGGAAGATTTTTTACAAGATTTTGTTTATTGTTAGGACCTAATTTTTTAGAAGCTATAAAAAGCAATGGAATACTAATGGCAAGAACCGATAATATAATACAGGATAATACAAGCTCATAAGTCATGAAATGCTCTTTAATTTATAAAATCTTTCTATGATATCCAAAATATTTTAAAATAAAAGTTAAAATATGGGTAAAAATATTATTTTTACTTGTTGTAGGTGTATATTTTTCCCACAATATATTTAAACTACTTTTAATCAATTTTTAGGTAAAATCTTGCCCTTAATGCCTAAAAAGCTCCTTAAATCTTCTTGCATCTACTAAGGTTGTTCGTAAGTGCTTTTAGGTAATCCAAAATGATAAGGATTAATCGAATGTATGCGATTATAAAAAATGGCGGTAAGCAGTATAAGGTTTCTGAGGGCGACTTTTTGAAGCTTGATAAGATTGATGCCCAGCCAAAAGACAAGATAGAAGTTACGGAAGTTTTAGCCCTAAATGATAAAGAGCTAAAAGTTGGAAGTCCCTTTGTTGATGGTGCGAAAGTTGAACTTGAGGTTATCACTTCAGGTAGAGATAAAAAAGTTGTCATTTACAAGAAAAGAAGAAGAAAAGACTCTAAATTAAAAAGAGGATTTAGACGCTCATTCACTCAAGTTAGAGTTACAAAGATAGTAGGATAAGGAGAAGAGATGGCTCATAAAAAAGGTCAAGGTAGTACCCAGAATAACCGAGATTCCGCTGGACGAAAGAGGAACTAAGGTTCATGTTGGAAACAATGTCGGCATTGGCACAGATCATACCATATACGCTCTTATCGACGGACATGTAAAATTTGAAAGAAAAGATAAACAAAGAAACAAAGTTTCAGTTTATCCTGCTTAATTTTTTTAGCTTACGTGCATTTTGCACGTAAGCTCTTTTTTTGTACAATCCCCTAAGGAATTATCAA
>PDPI01000028.1 GCA_002746565.1 Pseudomonadota bacterium
CGAAATAAGGGTTATATTGAAATACGTGGAGAATGAACGATAAAACTGAAAAAATGAGTTTCACCGAAATAAGGGTTATATTGAAATGTAGGTTTTTATGAGCTTGACGAAGTGGCGATTGAGTTTCACCGAAATAAGGGTTATATTGAAATAGAGGCGATGGCAAAAAGGGAACTATTGTAGAAAGGTTTCACCGAAATAAGGGTTATATTGAAATGGGCTTTGCAAGCTCGTATCCTTTGGCGTGGTTTCTGTTTCACCGAAATAAGGGTTATATTGAAATCAATATTCCAGATCTAAATACAATAGCAAAAATCAAAGTTTCACCGAAATAAGGGTTATATTGAAATTCTTTGGGGAGTTCTGTTTATTTTTATGGTATTTTTGTTTCACCGAAATAAGGGTTATATTGAAATATTGATGAGCATAGTGGCGAATATGATGTCAAAAAGGTTTCACCGAAATAAGGGTTATATTGAAATTATGATTGCAAAGTTTAAACAAATTCAATTAGGAAGTTTCACCGAAATAAGGGTTATATTGAAATGGGGCATACACAAGTATGAAAAGGAAATGAGGATAAGTTTCACCGAAATAAGGGTTATATTGAAATTTGACCACATAGCCTTAGAATCTATACATCTTAAAGTTTCACCGAAATAAGGGTTATATTGAAATACTATAAATGCTTCAACTTCTTTACATGTAAAAAAGTTTCACCGAAATAAGGGTTATATTGAAATGACTTAACAAAATCCTACACAGGCTTTAAAAATCGTTTCACCGAAATAAGGGTTATATTGAAATGCGAATAGTTTAAACAAAGACAATCTTGGAGCAAGTTTCACCGAAATAAGGGTTATATTGAAATACGTAGGCTTCTGTCTTGCTCTTACCTAACCTAAATGGTTTCACCGAAATAAGGGTTATATTGAAATTCTTCTTGGGATCAGAAGAAGGGGTTAGGGTATTAAGTTTCACCGAAATAAGGGTTATATTGAAATCCATCTCCATTTATTTTCTTAAGACGACTTAATATAGTTTCACCGAAATAAGGGTTATATTGAAATAAGAAGGCGAAAGCTTAGGCAAAAAGGTTGCCGAACGTTTCACCGAAATAAGGGTTATATTGAAATATAGCACTTCCTTCACCTCCGTGCCATATCATATAGTTTCACCGAAATAAGGGTTATATTGAAATGATTTTATATGAAAAGTTTATGGATGAGAGCTTGGCGTTTCACCGAAATAAGGGTTATATTGAAATTCTGTTAATTTTTTCATATTTAGTCCTTTAGTTTTTGTTTCACCAAAATAAGGGTTATATTGAAATGTGTTTTTATTCCAAGTTATAGAGAAATCGTTTTGGGTTTCACCGAAATAAGAGTTATATTGAAATTTGCATGAACTAAAAAAGCCGAGATAAGTATCGACAATATCAAAGTAGATAAACTAGCAAAAGAATATCTAATAGAAATCAAAAAATCAGATAGTGATGTATAAGCTGTAAAATGGCAAGTCTTGCCTTATCTTTATAAATTAAAACAAAAAGGTATAGAGAAAAAAGAAAAAATTGAATTTATTGAAAAAAATAAACAAGATAAAAAAATACATTACATTAATATGTTTTATTTTTTTAAAGTATTCAATGGTATTTTTCCTTCACAATTTTTGTCCTAATGTATTCTAATGATCCAATCATTTTTTCATTTCGCCTACGTCCACATCACTGAAAGTATGAGATTACTCTCTTGCCCCAATAAATTCTTTATATTTTATTACAAAAATTCAATAATGTATTCTATCGGATTAGACAATTATTGTGATTTATTAAAATTTAAGAAATAGATGAGAATATAAAACTTTTACACAAATTACTGTGATTAAAAAAATAATATTAATGGCTCATTTTGTATAAAAAATGAGCTATATAATTCACTGAAATATTTAGAAAATAAAATATAGTAAACATATATTTGAGTAGGTTTTTAATGTGGCAATTTTCTGTGAGGAAATCCAAATATAAAAAGAAAAACTAAATTCAGAGGTTGGAGAGTGAGATTTACCCTCAGCTTTGCATATTTTTCCAAGAAGTTATGGCAAAACATACGAATTGATTCTAATTGTTAGTGGTTATTTGCATAGTTTATTTTATATTACCATTTCCTTTTATGTTTGGTTTTATAAAGAGAAAATTGGCTTTCTTTTTGTTATATTGCGTAGGGTTTGTAAAGTAAATTATCTAACCTGTTCCCAAAAAGATTTTCCACATACGACAAGAGGTTTTAAGCTAGAATATATGAAGATATCAAAGGCTTATGAGAGATGATATATGCCTGACTTATTTAGTGTTAGTGGTAAATTAATGAACATTTTAAGTAAAATTGAATATGATTACAAATATATTTCATAAAAGGAAAATTTGATGAAAAAGATAAGTTTGGTTGCTAGTATTTTTTGTTTGTGTGTGGTTGCTAATTTGCATGCCAATGATGAAGAAAGTGATTATGTTGTAACGGTTAAAACAAATAGTCAAGTTGTGGATACTGCGGGGAGTTTTTCTGTTGTTAGTCAAGATGAGATTAAAAAAATAAATGCAGATTCCATGCAAAAGGTTCTTGAAAATACCGTTGGCATTAGTGTAACTGCAAATAGTAGATCTATAAATGGGCGAAAAAATATAACTTTTCGAGGTATGGACTCTAAGCATACAGCTATTTTAATCGATGGAAACAGAGTTTCAAATACGGATGCCCAGATAGGTCATAGTGATTTTCAGTATGACTGGATTCCTGTCGATCAGATCCAAAAGGTTGAAGTTGTAAGGGGTCCTATGAGCTCACTTTATGGTTCAAAAGCTCTAGGAGGGGTTATAAATATCATTACCAAAAAGCCTAAAGATTCCTTTAATGCAAACATTGATACAAAATTTTCCTTTCCAGATGGAGGAGAGGGTAAAAGCAAGGGTATTTCAGCCTATGCTGCTAAGAGATTTGATAAATTTTCTTTTTCTTTGAGTGCTGAGAAAAAAGTAAAAGATGAAGTGCAAAAAATCGAAAATGGTGTTTTAAATTCTGAGTTTGAAGGTTTGGACGTGTTGAGTGGAAACTTAAAGCTTGGATACGATCTAAGTGAGAGTTCAGATATAAGTTTGTCCTTATTACAAGGAAAAGAATATAGAGAATCAACTGTGGCAGGAAAGCATTATGATAAATACTACGATATAGACAAAGGTCTTTACTCTTTGGCTTTTAATCAGCAAACCCATTTTGGTGGATTTAATATTAAAGGAAATTGGACTAGAAGTAAGTCATACAGTGCCCAGGTTACGAAAACCCATACTCTAGAAGATAAGGCATTATCCACTGAATTTTATGCGGACATTTTACCAGATCATTATATAGTTGTTGGCGCTGAGTATAAAAAAGATTCCTACAAGGCAAAATACGATAAGGATACCTATAAACCCCATCCTTTGGCTCCTGTGGAACTGCCAGCTGTCAATTTTAAGGGTGATACGGATAATATATCTTTTTATGCCCAAGATGAGATAAGTTTTATGGATAAATTTTTATTGACCATTGGTGGAAGATATGATTATCATAGCCAGTTCCATGGGCAATTATCTCCAAAGGCTTATTTAGTTTATAGATTGGCGGATAATCATAGGCTAAAAACTGGTTATGGAAAGGGCTTTAATGCTCCAACTATCACCCAAAATTCCGATGATTATAGTGCTTTGAATATGATGGGAACCAGCATGAGTACTGATAATCTTAGAATGTTTAAGGGAAATTCAGATCTAAAGCCGGAGATTACAGATACTTATGAGCTAGGATATGAATATTTTGATGATTTGCATTCATTTAAGCTTACTGGCTTTTACAATGATATTTCAAATCTCATAACAACTTCAAGTACTGGGGCTAGATCTGAGGTTTTAGGACTTGGAGTTTTGGATGAAAAATATGTAAATGTTGCTTCAGCCACAACTAGTGGTTTTGAACTAGAATTTACAAGAAGGTCCCTTTTGCCAAATCTAGGATTTGGATTTTACTACACTTATCTACATTCAAAGGATAAAGATAAGCACAGGGAGTTAAATTTCAGACCAGAGCACAAGGTTAATGTGAATTTGGATTATGATATAAACGATATGTTGCAAACAAGCCTTAGATATTCTTACACAGGAAAACAAAAAAATTATAGGGATGAAGATAAAGAGGTAGATACCCTAAAAGGCTTCTCTACTCTATCCCTTCAGGTTTCGGCAAAAACATCCAAAGACTTTACCATAAGAGGTGGAATTGATAATATCCTAGATGAAAAACTAGATGAAGCTTATAATTATCAGTTGCCAGATAGAACATACTATATTGGTGTAAATTATAAGTTCTAATCATTTATGTCCCACATACACCCAGTAAGCTATGTGGGGCATTAAAATATCTTATCCCCGATCTTAATAAGTACCAATTCTAACCTATAAAATACCTTGTCTATCTCATTTTTTAAAATAGCCATCTCCCATCCTTTATTTGTAAAATAATTTCATTGTAAATCAATGCCCATCCGTTTTCGGCACTGACTAAATCCATATTTAGTCAGTGCTTAATCAAAATATATTTTACATTTTTTTTAAAATATGTTACAATAAAATTTCATTTTGAAATATTAAGGAGTTAAAATGCCAAATTTAGAGGAAGTTTTAGGTCGTATCAAAGATATAATTTCAGAAGAGATAGGTCAAAAAAAGGTTTATGATAAGGATGTCGCTGATATTTTAGGCATAAATAAGCTAACCCTAGCCACCATGAAAAAAAGACAAAAAATTCCCTATGGTCAAATTTTAGATTTTTGTGCCAAACGAAAAATTTCCATAAATTGGCTTTTTTACAACCAAATAATAGATTCACTCAAGAGTGAAACAGAAAAATTTATACGGGTTAGATACTTTAGAGACATTTATGCTTCAGCTGGGGGCGGGGCTGAGAATTATGATTTGCAAGAAGAATTTTTACATGTGGATTGGCAAACCTTTTCTTGTATGAATGTTTTAGATGCCAAAAGCATAGAGGCTATAAATGTTATAGGCGATAGCATGGAGCCCACCTTAGATGATCAAAATGTGGTATTTGTGGATAAAAGTCAAACAAATATAAATAAAGGAGGCATTTTCATAGTCTCAACCCCAGGTGGACTTTTCATAAAAAGATTGCAAATTAAATCAGATGGAACTATAGATCTAATCTCGGATAATAAATCCTATGGAGTAGAAAATGTAAGAATAGAAGATGTTACTATCTTAGGTCGTGTTGTGGGGTCCATAAGTGGGGTTGGGTAAGTGAGGTGGGAGTAAAATTGTCTATCAATTTAAAGAAATTTTGCGAGAGGCAAAGCACCTTAAAAATATCAAAATACTTCGCCCCGCAAAAATTACAAGTTTTCTTTTATCTCTATGCTTTTTATTTTATCGCCTTGTTGTATTTGGCTCAAAATTTTCAAACTTTCATCATCAAGTAAATCTCCAAAGATAGTATGCACTCCATCTAGGTGAGGCTGAGGAGCATGGCAGATAAAAAACTGACTTCCGCCCGTATCTTTTCCTGCGTGCGCCATGGATAAAGTTCCTTTTTGGTGTTTATGGACATTTTTATCGCATTCGCATTTTATTTGCCACTTTGGTCCACCTGTTCCTGTTCCCACAGGACAACCTCCCTGGGCTACAAAGCCTGGAATTACCCTATGAAAGTTTAGATCATCATAAAATCCATCATTTGCTAAAGTTGCAAAGTTTGCCACTGTGTTTGGGGTTTCTTCTGGATAAAGTTTAACCCTCATGTCGCCCCTATCTGTATGGATAATGGCAAAGGCAAATTTGTCTAACTCTTCCTTTGAATATTCGTAAACCTTTAAGTTTCTCATTTTTTTCCTTTTGTGTATTAAAGTTTATTCTATATTTGTATAAACAGCTTGGACGTCATCATCGTCTTCTAGCCTATCTAAAAGCTTATCTATATCATTCATTTGTTCTTCAGAAAAGCTAACAGGATTTGTTGCTATGCGTTGCAGGGAAGCTTTTTTAACGTTTATATTTAATTTTTCAAGTTCATTTGACAAGGAGCCAAAGGAGGTGTAATCCCCATAAACATAAACATTTTCATTTTCTTCTTCAAGCTCTTCAAGTCCTGCATCTATAAGCTCAAGTTCAAGCTCTTCTAGATCAAGCTCACCCTTTTCAAACTCAAAAACTGCCTTACGTGAGAACATAAATTCCAAACTGCCATTTTGCAACATTTGCCCACCGCATTTTCCAAAACTAGCTTTCACATTTGCAACTGTTCTTGTGGGATTATCTGTGGCACATTCTACAAAAACCAAGGCTCCATGGGGAGCTTTCCCTTCATAATTTACCTCTTTTATATCAGCCGCATCTTTTCCGCTAGCCCTTTTTATGGCTGCATCTATATTGTCTTTTGGCATATTTTCAGCCTTAGCAGCAAGTATAGCAGAGCGAAGTTTTGGATTCATATCCGGATCTTCTCCACCTTCTTTAGCAGCAACGGTTATACTTTTTGACAATTTTGGAAAAATCTTAGACATCTTGTCCCAACGCTTTTCCTTAGCAGCACGTCTATATTCAAATGCTCTTCCCATATACATCCTTAAAAAATTTTACTTGGCATTATATCAGCTGAGCGTTAAAAAAATGTTGAAATATGAAGAAAAATAAAGGATGATTGGCAGATATCTAAAAGTAAAATTAAAAATGATGGTAAATTCTAATATAACTTTCAAAAAGTCTTATAAACTTCAAGTTTGAACTTCAAAAGTTTTAAACAAAAATAAGAAACTGTGATATTTAAAAAAGATATAACTCTATCATATAGAGCCATATGATAGAGTTTATGGAAACCTCCAAAAACACTACCCGTTAGCTCTATTGTAAATAAAGCATTAGATGGATTGCTAGATGAAAATAAAACATCGATCTAGATAAAGTAGAAAAATTAAAAGTCTTATTTCCAGATAAATAAATAGACGAGTTAATAATGTTCTTAAAAAGTGAATATGAGTTATAATGCATAAGGATCAAAATTAAGTTGTACTTAGAAGCCAAAGGGACTTTACACACTATATGCTTAAATTCGCTAACTCTAATGACAATATTGATATAGGTAAGCTTGAATATGTAATCTCTTTGTTTTTAACCGAGATGACTATACTAAAAATTTATCATTTTTACTAGATAATGATAATAAATGGAAATTTGTCCCTACTTTGTCCCTACAATGGGTTAATGTAAATTTGTATTAATAGAAAATATTATTTTATTTGTGCCTGTTTTATAATTTTCATATTTTATACTAATTGTTTTTCCATATAAAATCATTTCCAGTTCTTGTTTATTTTTTATAATTTCTAATATATTTATAATAAAATCAACATTAAGTGATTTTAGCACTAAAACTTTGCAAATATCTACAAATAAATTATATGATTTTTCAATATCATCACTTTTAAAATAAAAATTTAAATAAATTTGCAATTTAGTAACACATTCTAGCTTGCCTTCTGTTTTGTAGTAAAGATTGCTATTTTCTTCATGAATATACTTTTGATTTGAATAGCCATACCAAATATCATCATGAGATTTTTTGTATTCATCAATAAAGATATCATGATGGATTAAAAATGAATTTGCTATAAATGGATGCCAACCCTTTTCAATATCTAGCTTACGAGGATTGTTTCTTATTTTATTCAGTTGTTTCGTGTCTTTTATTGATTTTTCAATATCTGTTTTATTTAGTTTGTAAGAACTTAAATTTTGACTCCATCTTTCAAAGTTTTTGCTATCTATATTAAAAGCTAGTAATCCTTTAAGTTTGACATATCTATTAAGTTTTTCATCGTGTTTTGTTAAAAAATTTAAAGTTACAAATGCGGTTTCATATCTGACCAACATAAAGAAAACATAAAAATAAGGAATAATCATGGTGGATAAAAATAGTGGTATAAAAAAATCATAAAATGTTTTAGTTTGAGTGAATTCATTAAAATTTGTGATGTATTTATTTATTGTTAAGATGACGATAATGCAAGCTAAAAGAAGCAAAATAAAATTTGCAAATTTTGATATATGTTGATTATTTTCTTCTTTTTCATATATTAATTTTGTTGTCGTAAAAAATACGGTGAGCAATATAAATAAAATCTCAAATAATAAATTAAAGGTATAAAAATTAAGAATAAATTGAAATATAATTGCTAACGAAATAGCATTTTTTATAGCGGACTTAATAGTGTATGTTTTGTGCTTAAAATGTGTTAATATTCCAATTGAGATTAGCCAATATATAAAGTTTTTAATTTGATGATTTTCCCATAATCCAACTTTATTTAACAGATAAAGTACAGCCATAGAATACAAAAACATAAATGAAAGTGGGATTATAATCTTAGCATGAAAAAATGTATTTAATAAAGTTTTTAGTGATTTTAATATCTCTTGGTTTTTGTCTTTGTAAAAGGCAAAAGATACAAATGCGATAAGTATGATTCCTATGGCAATTTCTCTTGTGTTAAAAATACTTTCTAAACTTTGCATATTGAAAAGGTTCTAGACTAGCAAACCCCTTTCTTAAATTTGTTCTTTAACATATTATACAATAATTCCTCATCTTTTCTTCATCTAAATTTCCAGCTACACATAGAAGCTAAAGCTTTCACATTCTTTTAAATGTAACTCAAAACGAAGTTTCTGTTAAAATTTACCTTAACGCCATTAAATTTAGCAAGTCTTTTTTTCACAGAAGCTCACGCTTTGTATATGACCAAAAGCTTTCAATGCCATTTATATGAATATCTCCCTGGGGAATAAACTCATTTTTACCATGATTTACTCTCTTGTGCTTGCACTCTCTTTAAGAAAATGTTTATCATATCTCACATCGCTTTAATTTAGTTTTATTGCCTCTTATGCGAGTAGCACCGAAATAACTCTTATCAAGCTCTATATTACCTATAATATTATTGAATTTAGCATTTTGAATATTATATATTTCTTGCCTAAACTTTGCATAATATTTATTTACTATAATTGCGATTTATACTTAATAATTTGTTTGGGTTGTATTTATGTTGTGATAGAAGAAAAAAGAATTTTTCTTATTTTACATGTTGCTTATTGCGCTTGCACTCTCTGCGAGAAAGGCTTGTTATATTATATCATGATGCTGGTCTAGAGCCTTAATAATATGTAATTGAAATAATTGTAAATTAATATTTGCATGCTAATAGAGCTGCATATTTAATTTTATTCCGTTAAATCTAAAATATTATTCCGATAGTATATCTATCGTTCCGATAAAATGTTATAATATGTTTTTTAAAAGGATATTTTTATGTTTATTACAGTTCAAGAAGCATCTAAAAAATGGAATATTTCAGATAGAAGAGTTAGGGTGTTGTGTCGTGAAGGTAAAATAAGTGGAGCACATCAATATGGTAGAGCTTGGAGGATTCCTTCAAATACTAAAAAGCCAATAGATGGACGATTGAAAAAAGCCAATAGCATTCTTCCACTGATTGATGAAAAATTATTAAAATTAAAGCAAAAAAGACCTTTAACAAGTGGAGAAGTTGAAAGGCTTAATGAAGAGTTTATGGTTGAATTTACCTATAATTCAAATGCTATAGAAGGAAATACATTAACTCTTAGGGAAACTAGTATGGTTTTAAAAGGTATTACGATTGATAAAAAACCATTAAAAGATCATCTTGAAGTCATAGGTCATAAAGAAGCCTTTAAATTTATATGTTCTCTTGTTAGGGAAAATAAACCCTTGACAGATCAGACTATAAAAGATATTCACTATTTAGTACTAAACGATAAGAAAGAAGATAGGGGAGCTTACAGAAAAGTTCCTGTCAAAATTATGGGTGCTTCAAACGAACCAGTTGCACCTTATCTAATATCTACAAAAATGGAAGAATTGTTAGTTAATCTTCAAAATAATGATGAACACATTATAAAAAAACTAGCAAAATTTCATATTGAATTTGAAAGCATACATCCTTTTATAGATGGAAATGGAAGAACGGGAAGGTTGCTTGTAAATTTAGAGCTAATGAAAGCAGGAATTCCACCTGCAGGAATTCCACCTATTGATATAAAATTTACAGATAGATTTTCATATTACGAGGCTTTTGAGGAATATCACACTAAGGGCAAAATAACTATTATGGAAGATTTGTTTTCAAGGTATGTTAATGAAAGATTGGATATTTATTTGGAGATCTTATAAAGGTAGAATAGGTATTGATTGCGGGTATTGCTATGTTTAGTTTTCTATAATTTCTGCTTTCATACATCTCTATTTTGTTAAGATAAATGGTAGGGATGGTACCTGAGGTCGGACTCGAACCGACAAGGTATTGCTACCACTGGATTTTGAATCCAGCGTGTTTACCAGTTTCACCACTCAGGCATATTTGAATAAAAAGGGGAATTGTATAAAAAAAATCTTGAGATCTAGTTTAAACCCCAAGATTTTATGAAAAGCTTACTTTTTTTTGGCTACTTGGTCTTTAAGTTTTTTGCCCACCTTGAACTTAACGGCTGTGGTTGCTGGAACCTTAACAACTTTGTCTGTACCAGGTACTCTAGCCTGTCTAGGTGCACGTTTTGCTGTACTAAATGTACCAAATCCTATGAAACTAACACCATCACCCTTAACCAATGCTTCACTAATGGTATCTAGTGTAGCTTCCACTGCGGCTGTAGCGTCTTTTTTAGAAAGACTAGCCTTCTTAGCAACTGCTTGAATAAATTCAGCTTTTTTCATCTAAACCATCCTTATTTGAAATGAGATGGGGTATTGTACAATTATTTTTTTTAAAAAACAAGAATTTTTAGTAAAAAATGATATTAACCATCCTTATTTTGGGTTATTTTGTAAAAAATAATACTTTTTGAACCTTAAATATATGATTTTATTTATTGCTATCAAAAATATATTGCAAAAATATTTTTATATTATCAATAGATTATTTTATACTATTTTATATATAAGTTTGCTATAATTGCACTCTATAAAAATAAAAGGATTTGATATTTTAAGGGATATTTTTGTCATTATTGGTTCTATTTTTTGTATTTATTTAGGTGTTGCTACTATTTTTCCAGATGCTTCCTTTGTGGGGAGTGTTGGAAATTATCTAGGGAGTGGAAATAGATTTTTATTTGGGTATTTGGGGTTTTTGTATCCTTTTGCTTTAGCCTTTTTTCTGCCCCTTGTCCTTAGGGTTGAGGATTTTGGCATTAGAAATCTTGAAGTGATATTGTCTTTTTTCTTATTTTTTATTGATTTATTGATCATCCAAGCAAATATTTTTTCTACTTTGCCTGGCTATATAGGTTTTTCCATAGTTGAAATGTTACATGGTTTTATAGGTAGTATAGGGGTTTGGTTGTTTATAATTATGATCGCTGTGCTATCTTTGAGCATTTTGATTGATGTGAATATATATGAATTTTTTGGAAAGCTTTTCTCCTTTAAACCAAAGACAAAAAAGCAAAATCAAGATACCAGCTTTGAGGGAATCTCTAAAATACAACAAGAAAAAAAGGCCGAAAAGATTCAATTGGAATTAGAAGAAAAAAAAGGAGAAATGCTTGATTTTTTCGCCCAAGAGGAAAATGTTCTTGAGCGTGAAATTGAAATTGAAAAAATACATAAAAATAATCAAAAAGATAAGATGCAAGATATTCATATAGCCTTTGAGATCAAAGATGATGTTTTGAAATCAAAAAATGTTGAAGTTTTAAGTGAGGTTGAGGAAAATAAAAAATTACTCGAAACTCTCGAGGTTGGGGAGAGAGAGAAGCCAAAAGATTTTAGGCTTCCAACCTTGAAATTTCTCAAAGATCCACCAAAAAGCGGTTCAAAAGTAAGTGAAAGCGAAATTGATCAGAAAATTTCTGATTTATTGGATAAACTTAAAAGATTTAAGATAGATGGAGATGTGGTTAGAACCTATGCTGGACCTGTGGTTACAACCTTTGAGTTTCGTCCAGCCCCCCACATAAAGGTTTCAAAGATTTTAACTTTGCAAGACGATCTAGCAATGGCTTTAAAAGCTCAAACCATACGTATTCAAGCCCCAGTTCCTGGCAAAGATGTGGTGGGAATTGAGATACCAAATAAAAATATAGATACCATTTACCTAAAAAGCGTCCTTGATAGTGATATTTTCAAAAAATCCTCTTCCCCTTTGACCATAGCCTTGGGTAAGGATATAGTTGGAAATCCCTTTGTTACGGATCTAAAAAAACTTCCCCATTTACTCATAGCTGGAACCACAGGAAGTGGTAAGAGTGTTGGCATAAATGCCATGTTGCTTTCCCTTTTATATAGAAATTCCCCCCAGACCTTGCGTTTACTAATGATAGATCCAAAGATGCTAGAATTTTCCATGTATAATGACATTCCCCATCTTCTAACACCTGTTATAACCCAGTCAAAAGAAGCAGTCTCAGCCCTTGCAAATATGGTTGTGGAAATGGAAAGACGCTATCAGATCATGAGTAAGTCAAAAACAAAAAACATAGAAAGCTACAATGAAAAAGCCTCCCGCGAGGGTTTATTAACCATTCCTTATATAGTTATCATTATCGATGAGTTAGCAGATCTCATGATGACAAGTGGAAAGGATGTGGAACTTTATATATCTCGTTTAGCTCAAATGGCAAGGGCTGCTGGTATTCACTTGCTTGTAGCCACCCAACGCCCTTCAGTGGATGTGGTAACTGGTCTTATAAAGGCAAATTTACCCTCACGCATTAGTTTTAAAGTGGGGCAAAAAATAGATAGTAAGGTGATTTTGGATAGCTTTGGCGCAGAGAGCCTTTTGGGGCGTGGGGATATGCTTTTTACTCCTCCCTCAACCCCTGGAGCCATTAGACTTCATGCTCCATACGCGAGTGAAAGTGAGATAGAGATCGTTGTGGAATACCTTAAAACCCAGGGCGAGCCAAATTATGATAAAAGCTATCTTAAAGATCCAAATGCTAGTGATAATGGTGTGGATGGGGATTTTGATTCTGGTGAAATTGATGAGCTTTATGAGCAGGCTAAGGAGATAGTTTTAAGTGAGCAAAAAACATCCATAAGCTACATACAAAGACGTTTGCAAATAGGTTACAATAGAGCTGCTAGGATCATAGAACAGCTTGAGAAAATGGGAGTTTTATCGGCTCCAAATTCCAAGGGTCAAAGGGAGATAATTTAAATTTTTCTAGCTAAAAAAATACTCAAATTTACATTTATCTTTTTTATGTCTTTATTTGTTATTTTTTTAATCTTGGATTTTTTGTATCCTTTAGATCGGGACAAACTATATCGTCTTCAAAGCCAAAAAGTCTTAACAAAAAAAGGCGAGGTTTTAAGGATGGGTTTAAGTCGCGATGGTTTTTGGCGTTTTGATGTTAAAAGCGATGAACTTCCCGAACTTTTAAAGAAAAGTGTTATTTTATTTGAAGATAGATATTTTTATTATCATTTTGGGGTAAATCCCTATTCTATTTTGAGGGCCTTTTTTCATAATCTCACAGGTAAAAAAACCATAGGTGCTTCAACTTTAAGCATGCAAATAGCAAGGATGATGAAGCGTAAAAAAAGAAGTTATAAAAATAAAATCATAGAAATTTTTAACGCCTTTCAGCTTGAATGGCATTTTAGTAAGGATGAAATCTTACTTTTTTATCTAAATCTTGCTCCCTATGGGGGAAATATAGAAGGCATTGGGGCGGCTAGTTATTTTTATTTTAAAAGTAAGCCAAAAGATTTAACCATAGCCCAAATCGCCCTTTTAACCACTATTCCAAAAAATCCAAACCTAAACCGCCTCGATAGCCAAAAAAACCTACATGCAAAAAGACGCAAAGTCTTATCTTTGATGTATAAGAATCATCTCATTTCAAAATCCCAAAATCTAAGATCTAGGATTGAGCCCATAATCAAAAAACGTTTTAAAGCTCCTTTTTATGCTCCCCAATACACAAATATCGCCCTAAAAAACAAGGCAAAAATAGTAAATTTAGATCTACAAATCCAGCTTTTTTTAGAAAAAACCCTAAAAAAAGCTTCCAATGCCCTTAAAAAATTTGATGTAAAAAATGCCGCTGCTGTTTTGATAGACAATGAAAACATGAACGTCATCGCCTATGTGGGCTCAAAGGATTTTAAAAGCCCCCTTGGACAAAATGATGGGGTAAGGGCAGTTAGAAGTCCTGGCTCAACCCTAAAGCCTTTTATTTATGCTTTAGCCTTGGAAAATGGGCTTATAACTCCTAAGCAAAATGTTTTTGATTTGCCCTTATATGCGGGATTTTATGAGCCTGAAAATTTTGATAAAAAGTTTATGGGTTTAGTAAGGGCTGAGGAGGCTTTGCAGTATTCGCTAAATATTCCTGCGGTTGAGTTAAATATGTTTTTAGAAAATAAATCCCTATACGAGATGCTAAAAACTGCTCAAATTTCCTCCCTAGATAAATCAAAGGAATTTTATGGGCATTCTCTAGCCCTTGGGGGTTTTGGCATAAGTTTGCTTGAGCTTACCCATCTATATACTGCCTTTAGTAATAAGGGCAGGATCCTGCCCTTGAGGGTAGGTGGGAAATTGGTGGACAAGAATATTTCTATCATGTCAAAAGAGAGTGCTTATTTGGTTAGTGAGATATTATCCCAAGGTATAAGAAGCAGGTTTTCAGAATTTTGGGAAAGTATGGAAAATATGCCTAAAATCGGCTTTAAAACGGGAACTTCGGCTGATTCTAAAGATCTTTATACCATAGGTTTTAGCAAAAAATACACCCTTGGGGTTTGGATGGGAAATTTTGATGGTAGCAAAACTAAAGATTTAACGGGGCTTGATACGGCTAGTGAAGTGGTTTTTGAGCTTTTTTCCTATCTTAATTCAAAAAAGCAATTACAATGGCTAGAAAAACCAAAAAATATACAAAAATCCCTTGTTTGCCTAGATGCCATCAAAAAAAATACATGTAAAAATAAAGATTATGATTTTACCATAAAAGGTGTTGGGAGAAAATATCCTTGTAAGAGGCTAAGGGGGCAGGTTTTAGCTTTTTTAATGAAAGAGAAAATGATAACTTCCATTAATGATTTTTCAAGACATATTTGTTATCCTAGATGGATAGAGAAAAAACCAGCTCTAATCTCTCCCTATGATGGGGCTGAAATCTTTATGGACAAAGAAAGAAAAATTATGTTAAAATGCTTTAGTTTTAGCGATGATGATACTATCTATTTTAGCATAGATGATGGGGATCTGATAGAGTCAAAAAGTTCCCAAGAAGTTTTTGTAAAAATGCAAAAGGGAAGCCACAAGGTGAGTTGCTTGGATGCAAACTCTAAAAAAAGTACAAATCATATAATAATAAAGGGTGATTTATGAGAAAGTTTCATTTTATCATTTTGTTTTTTGCTCTAGTTTCTAGTTTAGTTTATGCAAAGGGTGAAGTTTCTTTTGGCAACAATATGCAAATAGGTGAAAGTAGCTTTAGCATAGATGTTAAAAATCTCAATATAAGTCATGATAAAATAGGTCAAATATCCAATCAAAAGCTTATAATCTGCAATCATGACCTAGATGGTTTTGTGGAATATACTAGTAAGAAAAAACTGAGTTTTTATGCAAAAGAGCCTTTGAGAAAGGGTCTTAAATATGTTTGCAAATTAAGTCAAAATCCAAAGAGTAAAATTTATTTTTTTGCGGGTAATTTTGGGGTAAAAAAGCTTGATTTTGAACTTCCAAATGTGGCAAGAGTTGTTTTCAATGATAGTATTTCAAGGGAAGAATTTTTAAAAAATGTGAAATTAGAAAAGATAAATAAACTCTCCAAAACTCCCCTTAGCTATACCATAGAAAATACCAATGGAAAGGTATTTGCCCTAAGATTAAATGAAAATGCCTCAAAGATTGGGTTTAATATCTCTAAAAATGCAAAATCTATACATAAAGCTAGCCTAAAAAGTGATTATAAAAAAGTCATAGATAGATCATCGCCAGAATTTAAATCATCCAAAAATGCCAAAGAATTTGTCTTTTATGATGAACCATCATGGGCAAATAGTAAAAATGGTAAGATAGTTTTAAGGGTGTTTACCAAGGAATTTTTTTACGCAAATGATAATATTAGAAAATTTATCAAAATAAAGGGTATGGATAATTTTAGCCTTAGTGATTGCGATTGGGTTGAGTATGGGGATCAGAAAAAATATGGTTTAAATGATAAAAGTTGGTATTATTTTGATATTATCGGAGATTTTTTACCAAACAAGCACTACAATATAAGCTTTTTAAAGGGTTTTGGAAATTGGAATGCAAGATTGGGTGAGGAAAAAAGTTTTAGGATAAAAACAGGGGATTTTGGATCTTATGTGGATTTTGAAAATAAAGATAAACCCTATATTTCAAGCTTTGGCGAAATAGCCATAAAAAGCGTAAATGTCAATGAGATAAACATAGTTATAGATAAGATGCTTAATCAAAATCTAAGATATTTTATGAATTTTGATAAGGATATTTCCCTAAATAGGGTTTCAAAGAGGATTGTGAGTAAAAAGTTTACAATCGGAGGCAATAAAAACGAGTATATAGACCATAAAATTTCCTTAAAAGAAGCATTGGAGGGGTTGAAAAAGGGTGTTTATGAGATAAGTATATTGTATGGTAAAAATAAGCATGTAAGCAAAAAAGTTTACTTAAGCGATCTAGGTTTAGGTGCAAAGGTTTATAAAGATGGCATCTTTGTTTGGTCTTTTGGACTAAAGGATACTAGGATTATAGAAGATGCAAAAGTTGAAGTATTTTCTAGCTCAAATATGCCAATTGCAAATGGATATACTAATAAATTTGGGGTTTTTGAATTTAAACAAAAAGACTTTTTATCCAAAAAACCACGATCGATTCTCATCACCCATGAAGATGAGCAAAATTTTCTAATCCTAGATAATGCCATTGGAAGGGTAGATTTGGGAAATATAAGCGAGGATGAAAAAATCCACAATGCCTATGTGTATTTCCAAAGTGAACTTATTCGTCCCGATGAAGATTTATCAGCTTTAGTTATTTTTAAAGATAAAGATTATAAATCCTTAAAGAATGCACCCGTTAGTGTAAAAATAAGAAATCCAATAAATAAAATCATCTATAAAAAATCCTTTAAAACCAATCAAAAAGGAGCTTTTAGCCTAAAAGTTCCCCTCAAAAATCAAAAAACAGGCAGATATAGTTTTGAAGTTTTTTATGCAAATAAAACAAGGGCTGTAAAAAATTTCTTTATTGAAGCTTTTTTGCCCCAAAAAATAAAAAATGAGTTGATTTTATCCGATAAACATGTAAAAACAAATGCCCTCATGAGAGTTGGCGCAAAGTCAAACTATCTCTTTGGCTCTCCTGCTTCATTTTTAAAGGGAAGTTTTAGGTTAAGGGCCCTTGGAAAAGATTATGAAAATTCCATGTATAAAAATTTTACTTTCAACAATGAACTGCTAAAAAAGAAAAATAGCATAGTTTATATCGATAAAGTAAAAAATTTCACACTAGACAAGGCTGGAAATGCCGAAGCCCTTTTGCAAACAAGTATCAATAAAACTCCCCCATCCATACTAGATGCACAGCTAGAGCTAAGCGTATTAGATGATGGTAGAAAGGTCTCTACTTATAAAAGTTTTAATATTTATCCTTATGATAGAATGGTTGGACTTTACATGCAAAATACCATATACGATACAAATACACCAGTTAAAGTCAAAACCTTGCTCATCAACCCGCTAAATGGGGAGAAAGAAAATGCCTTGCTTGATGTGTATGTAAAAAAGAAAAAATGGTATTATAGTTACGATGTTAAAGGCAATTTTAAGTGGAATGAAGAGGTGGTTGATCTTGAACATTTAACTATAAAATCTGGAGAAAATATAGAAAAACTTTTTTCAAAAAGTGGAAATTATATCATGGTGGTTAAGGATAGCCTTTCAAATCACAGTGCAAGTGCTAGTTTTAGTGTTAGGGGTTGGGACTATGCGTCTTTATCTCCAACCGATGAAATTGGTAAAAATGAGGTCAATTATGAGGATAAGCTTTACAAAAAAGGCGATGTGGTTAAGCTTGATATAAAAAGCCCCATTAAAAAGGGAAAAATGCTTGTAAGTTTAGAGGGAGAGAGGGTTTATTGGTACAAGGTTTTTGACTTTGAAAATGCCTCTTTGAGTGTTGATGTTCCTTTGGATCTTAGTTTAGATGCTGGTTTATACATCCATACCATAGCCCTAAGACAAACGGATACTCCATCAAACATCATACCCTTTAGAGCTAGCAGTTCTAGTTTTATTAAATCCGATAGAACCAAGCATAAGCTAAGGCCTGTGATCGAAAGTGAAGATGTGGTAAAGTCAAATTCCACCACTTCCATAAAAGTAAAGGCAAAAGCAAATTCCCAAGTTTTAGTATCCGTTGTGGATGATGGGATTTTGCAAATTTTAGGGCAAAAACCTCCTAAAGTGTTTGATTTTTTTAATAAAAAACCAAAGTCATTAGTGGCAAATTATGATATTTATGATTTGATTTTAAATTATAAGGCAAGTGGTAAAAAATTAAGCTTTGGAAGTGGTGCGGCAGCTTTGGCAAAGAGCAAAAAACACCTTTCTCCCCAAAGTGGTGCAAAGAGGGTTAAGCCCTTTGTGTATTTTTCAAAACTTTTAGATGTGGATGAAAGTGGAGAGCTTAGCGTGGATCTAAAAACTCCAAACTCATACAATGGAAGCGCAACCATAGTTGCCATCGAAATAGGCAAAGATACCATAGGTTCAAGTAGCAAAAAGCTTATAGTAAAAGATGATATTATCATCAAGCCCATCATGCCTAGATTTGGAAACGTGGGTGATAGCTGGGAAATTCCTGTTAGGATTTTTAATACTAGCAAAAAAGATCTAAAAGTAAAACTAAATGCTAGTTCAAATAAGCTTTTAGAAGTGGAAGATTTTGACAAAAATTTAGATCTAGGGGCAAATTCTTCAAAACTCATAAATGTGAAAATAAATGTAAAATCAAAGGGAAAAGGTTTTGTAAGTTTAGATGCATCTACTAGTGGCGATAAATTTTCCCACAAAGTAGAATTGCCTCTAATCTACCCATATCCTCTCTCAACCTACAATGAGCAAGGCGAAACAAAAGATGGACTTTTGCTAGAAGCCCCAGAAGAATACATGCAAGGGGATACTCCAAGATACGCTTTGAGTGTTTCGGGAGATGTGCTTTCAAGGTTAAGGGGCGGAGTGGATTATCTTATAAACTACCCCTACGGATGTTCTGAGCAGGTTAGCTCAAAACTTTTGGCACTTTTACATATAAAAGCATTTTTAAATTCCACAAATAAAGATGAGCAAAAAGCCCAATTAAAAGATAGGGAAAAGTTTATTGCTAGTGGCATAGAAAAATTAGCCTCTATGCAAAAATCAAGCGGGGAATTTGGGTATTGGAAGGAGGATGGATATGTGAATATTTATGCATCCATCTATGCTAGTGATGTTTTGCTTTCTTTAAAAAAAGCTGGTTTTAATGTGCCAAATTTTGTCATAGATGGTGTTAAAAAATCCCTTAAAAAATATTCAGGTTTAAAAGATGAGGTAAATTATTTTAATAAACTCTATGCAACTTATCTTTTAGCAACTCAAAATATCATGGATATTTCAAATATCAATTATATTTATGATAATAAAATCTATCAAAATAACCTCCCAAGCATCTACATGATGGCTTATATCTTAAAAAAGGCAAGAATGGATAGTGAAATGGGTGCAGTTTTGAAGCTGATAAAAAAGTATGATTTATCAAAGTTGGGCCACAAAACGCATGATAATTATTTCTATTCTTATGCTAGGGATTTAGCCTTTAGTTTGTACTTACATGTGAAACATTTTAGCAAAGATGAAACCTCAAATGAGCTTTTTAGAAAGCTTAAAAAAGAATTTGAAAAGCTTTATTCAACCCAAGATAAAGCCTTTGCCCTAAGGGCTTTGAATGAATATTTTAAAGATTATAAAAAGGATGAGAGTAAATTTAGTATAACTACCCAAAAGATTGATGAGATTTATGATTATTGGGCAAATTTGGAGGGAAAATATATTCAAAATGAAGTAACCCTAATCCCTCAAAATAAGAATTGGATAAATTATAATTTTAGCGTTTATCAGTATCTTCCAAAGCCTGTAAAACATGACAATATCTCAAAAAGCAAAAAAACTTTGAGCATTTATAGGGAATTTTTAAGCGAAAAAGGCGAAAAGCTTGATTTGAAAAATCTCAAACTTGGTCAAACCATATACTCTTTGGTTGCCCTAAAAGCCAAAGAAGATATAAATAATGTGGTAGTAAATGAGCAAATTCCCTCATGCTTTGAGATCATAAATGAGCGACTTAGCAAAAGAAAAAGACCAGATTATATTAAAAATACTAAAAATTTCAAGGCAGATTTTGTGGATATCAGGGATGACAGAATTCTAACTTTTACTTCTTTGAAAAAAGATCAAATCGTAGGTTTTGGAACCCCTATGCAAGTTACTACTAAAGGAAAATGTTTACTTCCACCCATACTAACTGAGGCTATGTATGATGAGAGGATTAGTGATTATGATCTAAAAGTTACCCAAACAGAGGTAAAATAAATTTATCTTTACATGTGAGCAAAATATATCTATGCTCACATGTGCTTTTCAAAGCTTAAAAAGTGTTACATGTAGGAAGATAAGGCACTTAAATCTTTTTCAAACTCCATTTGAATTTAAGATAAACCTTTTTTATGATAAAATAGACAAAAAATTAAGGAGAAAATATGGCTTTTATTGAAGAATACAATAAAATTGCAAGGGAGAGGGAAAAGCTAAATGTCCCGCCACTCCCCCTAGATGCAAAACAAACAAGCCAACTCATAGAAGCTTTAAAAGAATGCAGGGAAGATGACAAAACTTTAATGTATCTTTTAGAAAATAGAGTTCCACCAGGTGTTGATGAGGCTGCCTATGTAAAGGCTGCTTTTTTAAATGCCATTATCGAAGGGAAGGATTCATGCAAGAGCATAAGTGCCGTAAAGGCTGTGCAGATATTAGGAACTATGCTTGGTGGCTACAATGTTGCTCCACTTGTAAATGCCCTAAAATCAAAAGATGAAGAGGTTGTAAAGGCATCCTGTAAGGCATTAAAAAACATCATTTTAGTTTATGATGCTTTCAATGATATAGAAGAATTATCAAAAACAAATGCCTATGCTAAGGAAGTTCTAAGCTCATGGGCAAATGCTGAGTGGTTTTTAAACAAAAAGCCCTTACCCGAAAAGATAAGCGTTGCAGTTTTAAAAGTCCCAGGCGAAACAAACACTGATGATCTAAGTCCAGCTAGTGAAGCCTTTACAAGAAGCGACATACCCCTGCACGCCCAAGCTATGTTAGTAAAAAGGCTTGAGGGAAGCATAGAAAAAATTGCCGATCTTAAAGAAAAAAGATATGAAGTTGCCTATGTGGGTGATGTTGTGGGAACGGGATCAAGTAGGAAAAGTGGTATAAATTCTGTCCAGTGGCACATGGGGCGTGAAATCCCGTATGTGCCAAATAAAAAAACAGGCGGAGTAGTTTTAGGCTCAACCATAGCACCGATCTTTTTCAATACAGCCGAAGATAGTGGAGCTTTGCCGATTGAGGTAAATGTGGATGAATTACAAACGGGCGATTTGATAGATATTTATCCATATGAGGGCAAAATAGAAAAAAATGGAAAAGTTGTAAGCAAGTTTAGCCTCTCGCCAAACACTATGCCCGATGAATTTCGTGCAGGAGGAAGAATTCCACTTATAATTGGTCGCGGCTTAACAAACAAGGCGAGGGCAAGTTTAGGACTAGATCCAGAAAATATCTTTGCAAAGCCCATCCAGCCTGCATCTAAAGAGGGAATTGGCTATACTCAAGCGCAAAAAATGGTAGGAATTGCCTGTGGGATGGATGGTGTAAGACCTGGCATGTATGTGGAGCCTCAAACCCTAACCGTTGGGAGTCAAGACACAACTGGGCCCATGACTAGAGATGAGATAGTCGAACTTGCCGCCCTTGGATTTTCAGCTGATTTTGTTTTGCAAAGCTTTTGTCACACGGCTGCATATCCAAAACCAAGCGATGTGATAACCCACCATACCTTGCCAGATTTTATAAAAAATAGAAGTGGGGTAAGTTTAAGACCAGGGGATGGGGTTATCCACTCATGGTTAAATCGTATGGTTTTACCCGATAGTGTAGGTACTGGTGGAGATAGCCATACTAGATTTCCAATCGGTATTAGCTTTCCAGCAGGAAGCGGACTTGTTGCTTTTGCGGCAGTTACGGGAAGTATGCCTTTAAATATGCCAGAATCTGTTCTTGTGAGGTTTAAGGGTGAGTTAAATGAGGGCATAACTTTGAGGGATTTGGTAAATGCCATTCCCTATTATGCCATCAAGCAAGGCTTATTAACGGTGCCTAAGAAAAATAAAAAGAATGTATTTGCTGGAACCATCCTAGAAATAGAAGGTTTGCCAAATCTAAAGGTAGAACAAGCCTTTGAACTTAGCGATGCAGCAGCTGAGAGATCCGCAGCAGCATGTTGTGTGGCTTTGGATCAAGAGCCCATAATCGAATACTTAAAATCAAATATAACTTTGATTGAGAGTATGATAAAAGCTGGCTATGGGGATGCAAAAACCCTAAAAAGAAGAGCTAAGAAAATGCAAGAATGGATTGATGATCCCCATCTTGTCAAAGCTGATAAAAATGCAGAATATAAAGCTATTATAGAAATAGATCTAAAAGATGTTACAGAACCCATCTTGGCATGTCCAAATGACCCTGATGATGTGGCAACTTTAAGTCAAATAAGAGCAGATAAGAAAAGACTGCAAAATATAGATGAGGTTTTTGTAGGTTCATGTATGACAAACATAGGTCATTATAGGGCTTTGGGTGAAGTTTTAAGGGGAGAAGGACAGCTTAAAACTAGACTTTGGGTGGCACCTCCAACCAAGATGGATAAGCATCAGCTAACTTTAGAAGGATATTACAGCGTTTTTGGAGCCGCAGGGGCTAGGATAGAGGTTCCTGGATGTTCACTTTGTATGGGAAATCAGGCCAGAGTTGCCGATGGAGCGGTGGTGTACTCCACATCAACAAGAAACTTCGATAACCGAATGGGCATGGGAGCCCAGGTTTACCTAGGAAGTGCTGAACTAGGGGCTGTTTGTGCTTTGTTGGGACGTTTTCCAACCAAGGAAGAGTATCTTGAGATCGTACCAAAAAAACTAAAAGGCAAAGAAGATGCAGTTTATAAGTATCTTAATTTTAATCTAATCAAAGATTATGAACTAAGGGATTAAAAAATTTTCAAAAGCCCAAGGAAATTGGCAAATTTTGCCATCTTTTCAGGGCTTTTTAGATGCAAGGAATTTAAAATGGCAAGTAATCAAGAATTTGTGGATTTTGTCTTAGATCAGCTAGAAGATGTTGGCGATGTATATGTAAAAAAGATGTTTGGCGAGTACTGCCTATACGCAAATGGTAAAGTTTTGGGTCTTATTTGCCAAAATCAACTTTTTATAAAACCAACAAAAGCAGGGCGAAAATACATAGGCGAAGTGGTTGAAGCCCCAGCCTATAAGGGTGCAAAACCAAGCTTTTTGATAGAAGATAAAATCGAAGATAAAGAATGGCTAAGTGAGTTAGTTAGAATTTCGCTTAAAGAATTGCCAGAACCTAAGAAAAAGAAGTAGGAGTTGAAATGAAAACTATATTAATAACAGGAGCTAGTAGCGGTTTTGGGTGGGAGATGGCAAAGCTTTTTGCTAAAAATGGTTATGGCATTGTGGCTGTGGCAAGGCGGGAAGATAGGCTTAAAAAACTTAAAAAGAAGATAAAAGAAAATATATTAACCATCAAACTTGATGTGAGTGATAAAAAAGAAGTTTTTAAAAAGCTTTCGAATTTGCCAAAACCCTTTGATAAGGTTGATATTTTGGTAAATAATGCAGGTTTTGCTCTGGGGCTTGATGGGGCCAATGAAGCAAAGCTAGAGGATTGGGAAAAGATGGTGGATGTGAACATTAAAGGTTTACTTTATGTTACAAAAGCCCTGTTGCCAAATATGATAAAGCAAAAAAGTGGTTACATTTTTAATATCGGCTCAACCGCTGGGACTTGGCCCTATGAGGGTGGGAATGTTTATGGGGCTACCAAAAGCTTTGTGAGGCAATTTTCCCTAAATCTACGAACTGATCTAAAGGGGACAAACATAAGAGTAACAAATGTTGAACCAGGACTTGCAAAAACAGAATTTTCTTTGACAAGATTTAAAGGAGACGATAAAAAGGCTAAAAATGTTTACGATGGAACAAAGCCACTTGTTGCTAAAGATATAGCAAATATCATCTATTTTTGTGCATCAAACCCAAGCCATGTGAACATAAATACCCTAGAAGTTATGCCAACTTGTCAAAGTTTTGGCGGTTTGAGTGTAGAAAAGCTTAACTAGTGGATTGTAAATATTTTAATCTTTGCGGAAGCTGTACTCTTCCGTTTTCCTATGAAAAACAGCTTGATATAAAAATCAAAAATGCTCTTGAAATTTTAGGGCTAGATCTAAAACCAAGTATTATAAAAAGCCCTCAGATTCATTATAGAAACCGAGCAGAATTTCGCATCTGGCATGAGGGTGAAAAGATAAATTATGCTCTAAATTCAGTGCATCCAAAGTCAGTTTTACAGATAGATAGTTGTACCAAGGTTGATGGGAAGATTTATGCTTTGATGCCAAAACTTTTAGATGAAATTTCAAAAAACCAAACCCTAAAGCACAAACTTTTTGCGGTGGAATTTTTAAGTTCATCCAAAGATATGCTTATAACTTTAATTTATCATAAAAAGCTTGATGAGGGTTGGCTTGGGGAGGCAAAAAGGTTAAGCGAGATTTTACATATAAATATAATCGGCAGAAGTCGAAAAATAAAACTAAAAACTAGCCAAGACTTTATAGGCGAGAGCTTAAATATTGACGAAAAAAATTATCATTTTAACATATATGAGGGAGCCTTTTCCCAGCCAAATAGGAAAGTAAATGAGGGCATGATATCTTGGGTAAAATCCAATCTTAGCAAGATCGTGCGCAAGGATTTATTGGAACTTTACTGCGGACATGGAAATTTTACCATTCCTTTAGGTGAACATTTCAATAGGGTTTTAGCCACCGAAATATCTAAAACATCCATAAAATCAGCCTTGAAAAATTGCCAATTAAATCATGTGAAGAATGTGAATTTTTTGCGTATGAGCGTAGAAGAATTGGTAAGTGCTTTTAAGAAAGAGCGAGAATTTTTTAGACTTCGCAAGCTTGATCTAGATGGATATGAATTTTCCCATGTATTCGTAGATCCACCCCGCGCTGGACTAGATAGTAAAAGTTTAGATTTTATAAAAAAGTTTGAAAATATCATTTACATTTCTTGCAGCCTGCAAAGCTTAAAAAGGGATCTAAAAGAACTTAAAAGGACCCATAAGGTTTTGCATTTGGGGTTTTTTGACCAGTTTGCATACACAAATCACTTAGAAAGTGGCGTTATCTTGGTCAAAAAATAACAAGCTAAATTTAGCTTTTTTAAATATTAATATAAGTCAAATATGGATACAATCAGATAATATTTATATCAAAGGTTCACCATGAAATCGACTTTTCTATCTGTTGGTTTGGCAATTATTTTTGCCACTTTCATAAGTGCAAATGAGCTTAATAATAGCACTCAAAATACAGACAATAAGGCTTTGTCTGCTGGTGTTGTTGCGATATTTGGTCAAGATGAAGAGTTTCAAAAAAACTTTGCCAAACTCCAGAAAAATCTACCAAAAACCCTAGCTTTACTCAAAGAATATCGTAGTTGCCTACAAAAGACCAATATAAAATCAGATGCAACAAATTGCCAAAAAAAGTCCAAAGCAAAAGCTGATAAACTGGGCTTAGAAGATGAGGATCTAGATGAAATCCTAACAGATGATTTGGGCGAATGGTCTGGGGAGACAAAGAAGCAATATTTACAAGAACTTAGTGAAGATGTGGATTATATGGAAGAAGCTATGCCTTGTTTGCAAAGGGCAAAAAATGTTGCAGAGATAATCTACTGCAAAGGTTTTGGAGAGGGTAAATAACTGGCAAAAATAGGAGGATGAAATGAGTAATTTAGCAAAAATTATAGTTCCAGCTTTATTATTGTGTGGATGTGGCGGTGGATTTGAGAGTGAAAAAAAAGAGATTAATCTCACAAAGGAAGAAAAAGCCATATTGTTTAGCCAACAACTCAATCGCGTTGATAATTTACTAGATAAAATAAGAGATGGCAAGGATATGGTTGTTAGCGAAACGGGTATTAGCAAGATCTTAGATGCCATAGCTAAAGGAGCTGCCAAAGAGAGTCAAGCCGAGATCCGCAACTTTATTTTCGATAAACAATTGCCCCTATATGATGATGAGACTTATAAAAATTTTAATTTGATGTTTTTTAGGGATCAAGAAGTTATATATGAAAGTTATATCAATTCTTTGGATGATTTTGTTATGGAATCATCGGTAAAGGATATGAATGATAAGATCGACAAGCTAACAGATGGTATGATAAAAAATGCTATGGAAAATATTTCTCCTAATGCAGAGATTGTTTTATCTAATATTATGACCTTTAATGGCAAATGGCAAAATTCTTTTGATGAAGATCTAACTGAGGATAGGAATTTTACAGCTTTATGTGATGGTAAACCCAAGATTGGCAAAGTTGCTACTATGAATGGGAAGTTAGATGCAAAGGTTTTACAAGAAGGGGATATTGAAGCTGTTTTACTGCCCTTTGTTGATGGGTACAATATGATAATCGCTTTTAATCAAAATAAAAATATTTCTCCAAAATCCGCATCTAAATGGATGTATTCAAATGGTGGGGAAAATATACAAAAACTAATTGAAACAAAGGAGAAAAAGGTTCAAATATCCTTACCAAAACTAGATATATCCTTAGAATACAATTTAATTCCTTTCATGAAACAATTAGGCATTAGCTCTATTTTTAGTGGCGTAAAGGCGGATTTAAGTGGGATTTCTTCCCTGCCTCTTTTTGTAGATCTATTTGAGCAAAAACTTAAATTGAAAGTTCATGAAAAAGGTGCAAAAGCAGCCGCAGTTACAACTGCACAAATCAGAGTTTTTGCCCCCATGCCAACTAAACCTATAATAATAAATATAGACCATCCTTTTGCATTTGCAATCCTAAAAGATAAAGATGTTAAGCAAATAATTTTATCAGGAGAGATTAATTCTTTAGGCTTGTGTGGGGATTAGATTTTAGTAGGTTTTAGTGTAGCTGTTTGACAAATTTTTAAAAAAAATATATACTAATAAGTATATTAAAGGATTTGTAATGCAAGATACGGCAAAACTTTTTTTAAATGGACAAAGCCAAGCAGTTAGGCTTCCTAAAAGGTTTAGATTTGAAAATGTTAGTGAAGTTTTTGTCAAAAAAATAGGAAATAGTTTGATCTTAACTCCCAAAAAGAAAGATGTTTGGGGGGATTTTTTTGATAATCTGCAAAATTTTGAAGGAAAGATAAAAAGGGATCAACCCAATCTCCAAGAAAGAGATTACTTTGCCTAAAATTTTACTCGATACTGATACTTGTATCTATATCATAAATAACAAACCTTCTTATGTTAGAGAAATGTTTGAAAAATACAATGCCTTAGATATAGCCATTTCTTCCATAAGTCTAAGTGAACTGATTTTTGGTATAGAAAAAAGCAAATATAAAGAACAAAATAAGAATGCCTTGCAAGTTTTTTTAGCCCCTTTGGATGTTTTGGATTTTGGTTATGAGCAAAGCATAATTTATGGAAAATTAAGAGCAGATCTAGAAAAAAACCAAAGCCTTATAGGTTCGATGGATATGCTAATAGCATCCCATGCTTTAAGTTTGGGGTTGATTTTGGTTACAAACAATGAAAAAGATTTTAAAAAAGTTCCAAAACTGAAAGTTCAGAATTGGATAAAATAAAAGGATTTAAAAGTGAAAATATACGGCATAAAGACTTGCGGAAGTGTTAAAAAAGCTATGAAATTTTTTAAGGATAATGGGATTGAATATGAATTTGTGGATTTTAAAACCACAAAGGTTGGAGAAAAGGAGATAGATAGGTGGCTTAAATGCGTTGATATAGATCTACTTTTCAATAATCGAGGCACAAAATATCGTATGCTAAAACTTAAAGATTTAGATCTAGATGCTAAGGGTAAAAAAGAGTGGCTGATAAAGGAAAATATGCTCATAAAAAGACCTGTGATTGAGCATAAAGATAAGGTTATAGTCGCCTTTGATGAGGAAGTTTATAGGAAAGAATTTTTATAAATAATCAAAAATACAGACTTTTTTTGTTAAAATCTTCCCTTTAAGATAAGGAAATATTATGGAATGTCAAATGCCAAAAATTATAACAAAAGATGAGAAAATTATTCAGATTTTAAAGCAAACCAAGACCATAGCCATCGTTGGGCTTTCTCCAGATGAAAGTAAGGCTAGCCATAGGGTTGGCAAATACCTAAAAGAGGTTGGCTATAAAATTATCCCTATTTATCCCAAAGAAGAAGAGATTTTGGGCGAAAAGATTTATCGAAGTCTTGATGAAGTTAAAGAAAAGATTGATATGGTAAATATGTTTAGAAAAGGCTCTTTTGCCTCCACCCTATATGAGCAGATTAAAAAGAGAGAAGATGTGAAAAGTTTTTGGCTTCAGCTTGGAATCGTAAATGATGGAGCAGGGGAGTTGGCTTTAAAAGATGGCATAGATTTTGTGCAAAATAAATGTATTATGATAGAGCATAAAAAATTTGAAGAGGATCTAAAATGATAGAAATAAGCAAGATAATACAAGCAAAAAGACGAGTTAGCAAGATAGTAGAAGAAACCCCTTTTGCTTATGCTCCAAATCTAAGCGATAAGGTGGGTGCAAATATCTACCTAAAAAAGGAAAATTTGCAACTAACAGGAGCCTACAAGATAAGAGGAGCTTACAATAAAATAGCCTCACTAAGTAATAAAGAGCGAAAAAGAGGCGTCATAGCAGCGAGTGCGGGAAATCACGCCCAAGGAGTCGCCTTTAGTGCTAGAGAGTTTAAAGTTCCAGCGACCATCGTGATGCCAGAAGCAACCCCGCTTTTAAAGGTGCAAGGAACTAAGGATCTAGGGGCTGAAGTTATCTTACATGGAAATAATTACGACGAAGCCTACGAATATGCCCTAAAATACGCCCAAACAAACAATCTAACCTTTATCCATCCCTTTGAAGATGAGGAAGTTATGGCAGGGCAGGGAACCGTTGCCCTAGAGATACTAGATGCTATAAATGACCTTGATTTTATAGTTGTGCCAATAGGCGGAGGCGGGCTTATAAGTGGAATTGCATCGGCCATAAAGCAACTTGATCCATCCATAAAAGTTATAGGTGTAACTGCAAAGGGAGCACCTGCAATGTTTGAGAGTTTTCATGCAAAAAAAGCTATAAATTCAAAAAGTGTTAGAACCATAGCAGATGGTATTTCGGTTCGTGATACCAGCGAAAAAACCCTAGCCCACATAATCGAATGTGTTGATGAGGTGGTGCAAGTGGATGATGAGGAGATTGCTAGTGCGATTTTGTATCTACTTGAGCGTCAAAAGGTTGTAGTTGAGGGTGGTGGAGCATCTAGCGTGGCAGCGGTCCTTCATCGCAAGTTTAACTTTAAAAAAGATGATAAAATAGCCGTCATTTTAAGCGGTGGAAACATAGATGTTCAGATGCTTTCAGTCATAATCGAGAGAGGACTTATCAAAAGTGCTAGAAAAATGATAATAAACGTAACCCTAATCGATAAACCAGGCTCCCTCATGGGACTTACAACAACCCTACAAAAAGCCAATGCAAACATCGTTAAAATCGACTATGATAGGATTTCAACCTCCCTTGATTATGGAGATGCTAGGATAACCATAACCCTAGAAACTAAAGGAAAAGAACACCAGCAATTAGTTAGGGAAAAGTTAAGTAAAAATGGCTATGAATTTACGGAGGAATTTTAGGGTTTTTTATAAAGTATGATATAATGTTACTAAAAAAGGATTAAGTATGCAACATGTAAGTATCCAAACAAATGTAAATGAACAGACCTTAGAGAGTATAAGATCTCTTTTGCTTTCCATCGATCCAGATACTACCATGACCTATGAGGAGCAATATGAATTAAGCCAAAAAGATGTTAAAAAGCTTAAAGGTATTGTTGAGAGACTACATAGGGGAGAGCTTAAATGTATGAGCTTTGAAGAAATCAAAAGGCGTTCGGATGAGCACTTGAGAGAGTTGGGCGCTGATATATGAAATTTATTTTTAGTGACGAATTTCATGAGAGTTTAGATGCAATAGAAGATTTTATTGGGCAAGATAGTCCAAATCGAGCTTTGAATTTTACCCATAATTTATGGCGCAAGATAGAAACCATTCCTTTTATGCCATATAGATTTAGAAAAAAACAAAATTTCAATGACGAAAATATTAGGGATTTGATATATAAGGGTCATACCATACCCTTTGAGATAAGAGAAGATATCATCATAATCCTTGATATTTATAATCACAACATAAAAAGCAGATTTGCTAATAGCACTGATTAAATAAGGTCAGTGCCAAAAGCGGAGAGCAGATTACGGAAAACAGATAACTAGTAGGGTAAGCATTTTTTCAAAATGCCATTTGTTTTTAATTGAGGATTTAGTCAGCTTTTCTAGATTTGTAAGAATATTCACATGTAAACTATGTTAAAATCCCAGTCCTGGTGTGGCTAGTGGTTGCTTGGGGTTTTTGATCTCAAGAGGAAAGTCCGAGCTACGATAGAACGGGGTTTCATCTAACGGATGACGAGGGTAACCTTAGGGAAAGTGCAACAGAAAGTAAACTACCATTTTACATGTGAAATGGAAAAGGTGAAAGGGTGGTGTAAGAGACCACCAGCATTTGTGGCAACATGAGTGGCTTGTAAACCCAACCTTGTAGCAAGGAGGGATGGTTTTGTTCTATATTTTTGCCCTCCGCTTGAGTTTTATGGCTACATAAAACCTAGATAAATAACCACTCACGACAGAACTCGGCTTACGCCACACCAGATCTAATTTTTTAGTCTTGAAAATTCTTTGGCAAATTTTTCCCTCAGCTCATCTGCTATATTTTCTCCATTTTGTATGTATTTATGAAAAAAATCATCCAGCGAACTTAAAACCCCAAAAAGCTTACCTTCGGTTTCCTTTGGATTGTTTCTTTTTGAATTTGGGGTTTCGAAAAATACAAGCTGCCTTATGGTGTCGGCTAAAAATTCTAAGGCCTTTTCTTCTTGGGAAGTATCTTGTAGTTTATACTTAGGGTAGGGAGTATCTTTTGTATGGTCTATATCATTTTTTATTTCCCTTATGTGATTTTGTATGAAAGCAGCAAAATCTGCATATATGGGCGGTTTGGTTTGGATTTGCTTTGCATCTATATTTGATGTTATTTTGTTTATCTGTTTTACCATGATGAACACTACAAGTAAGCAGATGATAAAGCTAATTAGCAAAAAATTGCTCATTTTGTTTCCTTTTTGAGCCAATACTACCAAAAAAGTCTTTAGTTTTAGCAAAAATGTATAAAAAAGTAGTAATTTTCCCAAATACTACGATTTTTGACAGGGTTTAATGGTAAAATTATACTAAAAATAATACAATAAGTAAATTTTATAATAAAAGGTTATGCATGAACTCTTGGGAAAAAAGAAGCTGGAGAGGCAAGCCCGTAAAACAACAACCAAGCTACAAAGATCAAGATTTGTTAAAATCCGTCGAGGAGGATTTGAGCAAGTATCCACCCCTTGTTTTTGCTGGAGAGGTTAGAAAACTTAAACAAAGATTAGCAAAAGCTTCCAATGGGGAGGCATTTTTATTGCAAGGGGGAGATTGTGCGGAAAGTTTTAGGGATTTTGGGGCTGCTAATATAAGGGATTTGTTTAAGGTCTTGCTTCAAATGAATGTGGTTTTTATGTATGCTGGGAGCTGTCCTGTTGTCAAAGTCGCCCGTGTGGCTGGGCAGTTTGCTAAGCCTAGAAGTAGTGATTTTGAAGAGATTGATGGGGTTAAATTGCCCAGTTACAGGGGCGATATCATAAATGATATAGAATTTAGCAAAGAGGCAAGGGAGCCAAATCCCCTTAAAATGCTCCAAGCCTATAACCAAGCAGCCGCTACCCAAAATCTCCTAAGAGCTTTTTCAAGGGGTGGTCTAGCGGATTTACATGAGGTAAATCGTTGGAATTTGGACTTTGTAAAGGATGGTAATATAGGCTCGCGCTATCAAAAATTAGCAAAGCAAATCACTCAAGCCCTTGATTTTATAGATGCCTGTGGTATCAGTTCGGCAAATACCCCTAGATTAAATGAAACCAAAATTTATACTTCCCATGAAGCCTTACTTTTAAACTACGAAGAGGCTTTAACCAGGGAAGATAGCATGAATGGGGGCTGGTATGATTGTTCTGCTCACATGCTATGGATAGGAGATAGAACAAGGGGTTTGGATGAGGCTCATGTGGAGTTTTTAAGGGGTGTTGAAAATCCAATCGGTGTTAAAATCGGACCTAGTTCGAATGCAGAAGATATGTTAAAAATATGCGATATTTTAAATCCCAAAAATGAGGCTGGGAGATTAAATTTTATAGTTAGAATGGGGGCCGAAAAAATAGAAAAACTTTTCCCTCCACTTTTGAAAGCCATCAAAAGAGAGGGTAAAAATATACTTTGGAGCATAGACCCTATGCATGGAAATACCATAAAGGCATCATCAAATTATAAAACCAGAGAATTTCAAAGCATATTAAGCGAGGTAAAAAGCTTTTTTGCCATCCATAAGGCTGAAAATACCAATGCAGGAGGCATACATCTTGAAATGACAGGACAAGACGTAACAGAATGCACAGGCGGTGTTAGTGCTGTTAGGGAAGAGGATCTAAGTGCAAGATATCATACCCACTGTGATCCTAGACTAAATGCATCTCAAGCCTTGGAAATGTCCTTTTTGATAGCTGAGTTTTTGAAAGAAAAGAGGGGATAATTGAGATTAATTTCTTTAGTATTGTGTTTATTTTTATCGGGTTGCTTTATGGGAGTTAGTAAGTCAGATATTTTAAATGATATTTGGGTTTTAAAAAATTAAATGATAAGCCTTTAGATGGAAAAACTCTAAATCAGATAAGCATAGAATTTAACATCTCAAAAAAGATGTTTTTTGGAAATGACGGCTGCAATCAGGTGTTTGGCAGTTTTAGCCTATCCAAAGATAAGATAAAGTTCAAAAATATAAGCTCAACTATGATGATGTGTGAAAATATGGAAATTCCAACCTTATACATCAAACTACTAGAGAAATCTAGATTTTATAAGATAGAAGATTTGGTTTTATATTTATTGGATGAGGACAAAACTATAATATTAGAGTTTTTAAAGGTGGATTAGTTTAGCATCTTATCTTCTCTAATTATGTGATAAAATTTTAAGTTCTTATCTGCCCATCCCCATATATCTTATATTTATAAGTTGTCAAATCATCAGCGCCTACTGGGCCTCTAGCATGGAGCTTATTTGTGCTTATGCCTATTTCTGCACCAAGTCCAAAAACTCCCCCATCTGTAAATCTAGTTGAAGCATTTACATAAACACAACTTGCATCTATGGAGTTTAAAAATAGATCTGAAGTTTGTTTGTTTTCACTTATGATGGCTTCGGAATGTTGTGAGCCATATTTATTTATGTGTTTGATGGCTTCTTGAACGTTTTTTACTAGCTTAATGCTGATTTTATTATCCAGATATTCTCTGCTCCAATCTTCTTTTGTTGCCCTTGGTATGGGGATGATTTTTATGGTTTTTTTACATCCTAGTAAAATGGTTTTTTGTTTATCAAATTTTTCTTTTATCTTTGGTAAAAAATCCTTTGCTATTTCTTCGTTTACAAGCAAGGTTTCTATGGCATTGCAAACTCCAGTTCTTTGGCATTTAGCATTTATGATGATATCTAAAGCCTTTTGAAAATCCCCATCCTTATCCATATACACATGGCAAAGTCCCTTATCGTGTTTTATCACTGGAATTAGTGAATTTTCACTAACAAATTTTACTAAGCCCTCCCCACCTCTAGGTATGATAAGGTCTATAAAATCCTTTTGTTTTAATAGTTTTGCCACCTCGCTTCGACTTCCCTCAAAAAGGTTTATCAAATTCCTCGGTAGGGAATTTTTTTCTAAAACATTTTTTAGAACTTGGGCTATGATTTTATTTGAGTAAAAAGCTTCTTTTCCACCCTTTAGTACACAGGCATTGCCACTTTTAAAACAAAGCCCAGCTGTATCGCTTGTAACATTTGGACGACTTTCATAAATGATGCCAATGACTCCTATCGGAACTTTGACTTTATGTATTTTTAAGCCATTTTCTAGGGTTTTTGAGCTTATTATCTTTCCTACAGGGTCTTCTTGGTGGGCTATGTCGATTAGGGATTTTACCATATTTTTTATTCTAAGCTCATCAAGGTATAACCTATCTATCAAAGCTTTCTTTAAGCCATTTTTTTTGGCATTTTCCATATCTTTTTGGTTATTTTTTAAGATTTGCTCTCTTTGTTCCCAAAGTTCATTTGCCATATGAATAATAACTTCGTTTTTTTGCTCATTTGTAAGAAGATTCGCAATTTTTGAGTCTAATTTTATCTTTTTTAATTGTTTTTTCATAAATTTTCTTCCTTTTTAAACAAAAACTTGCTAAATTCTACCTTTCTTATGCTTTAAAAAGCATTATTATTTAGAAGATATGGAGGAAATTATGGATAAGCTATATGACGTTGCCATTATTGGTGGCGGTCCTGGGGGTATAAGTGCTGTTGTTGAGGCTAAGGTTTTAGGATTGGAAAATATTCTCATGATAGAAAAGGGCGACAATCATTCCCAGACCATTAGAAAATTTTACAAGGAAAATAAAAGAGTTGATAAGGATTATAAAGGTCAAGTTGTAAAGCTAGATGGAAATGTGGAGTTTTCCGATGGATCTAAAGAAAGCACCCTTGATTATTTTGATTCTTTGCTTGATAATGACGAGATTGATTCTTCTTTCCAAAATGAGGTTGAAGGTGTAGAAAAGGTGGGCGATATATTTGAGATCACCACTGCAAATGGGATGTATAAGGCAAAAAATGTGGTTGTTGCCATAGGTAAGATGGGAAAGCCAAATAAGCCTAGCTATAAAATTCCTCCTTCCATTCGCCAATTAGTAAATTTTAATCTTGATAAATGCTCCAAAGGAGAAAAGATCTTAGTAGTTGGTGGTGGAAACTCGGCCGCTGAATATGCCATTGAACTAAGCGACGCAAACTCTGTAACCTTAAATTATAGGCGAGATAGATTTGTGAGATTAAATGATATAAATGAAAATCAGCTCATGCAATATAATGGCGAAGAAAAGCTAAGATTAAGACTTGGATGTGATATAACTGAACTTGCAAATGCATCTGGAATGGTAAAAGTTTCTTTCACCGATGGTTTTGATGTGCTTTATGATAGGGTTATTTACGCCATTGGTGGCACAACTCCTGTGGATTTTTTGAAAAAATGCGGTATAAACTTGGATGAAAAATCAACTCCAATCTTTGATGAACACTTTCAAACAGATGTTAAGGGTTTATATGTGAGTGGAGATATAGCCGTTGAGAGGGGCGGCTCCATAGCTATTGCACTAAATCATAGCTATAAGATAATAGAGCATATTTTAGGGAAATAAATGAAAAAAGGTATTTGGTTTTATATTGGCATATTTTCTCTTGTCTGGCTACTGCTTGTTGTTGGCGTAGTTTTGGGTTATTTTTATGCCTCTTCCCAAATACATATAAGATCAGATCTAAAAAATGCAAATGATAATATTGCTCAAAAAACTCAAAATAAGCATCTAATATCTTCCCTAAAAGACCAAATTCAAAAATTAAATGAAGATAAAAGTGGATTGTTAGATCAATTAAAAAATGCTGATGATAGGATAGATTTTATCAAAGCTAGCAAGGAAAAAGATTGTGCCCAAATTATAGATGAAATAAAATCCTCCCTTTCTGCAGATAAGGGAAATTTGGATAAATTGGTAAAAGATCTAAAAGCACAAATTTTAGAAGATAATAGCACCATAAATAAACTTAGAGATGAAAAGCAATCTTTACTGCTTAAAATTGATGAACAAAAAGAGAGCATAAGCAAGGAGCTAGAAAAAAATGAAAAAAAACATTCAAAAAATTATATTTTATTGAATGAAAAAATTATTGCTTTGGAGCTGAAAAAAAATGACCTAGAAGATAAAATCAGCGAACAAACAAATAGTTACAAGAATAATCTTTTATTGCAACAAAAATTAGAACTTGCAAATAAGCAAAATAATGATTATAAAAAATTATTAAGCCATGGTGATAAAAAAATACTTTCTTTAAAAAAAGACATAAGTAAAATGGAAAAAGAAAATAAACTTTTATCCGAAGAAATAAGGAATGTAAAAGAATCCAATCTTAAACTTCAGGAAAAATATGGTTTTGAAGCACAAAAAGTCATAAGCTTAAACAATACAATATCCCAAGATGAAAATTATATAAACAAAATCAACAATGACAAAAAAATATTAAGCCTTAAACTTGAAAAAGTGCTGGCCCAAAATAATAATTTGCAAAATGAAATAAACCTCCTTACACTTGAAAACAAAAAACTCCAAGATAATGCATCTAGATCTACAATAAAGCTTAAAGAAAAGTTAAATTTAGCCCTTGCTGAGATAAGAGACAAACAGGCAAAAATAGTATTTTTTAGCAAGGATTTGCAAACTTTAAGTGATAAAAATGATTTTCTTTCAAATCAAATCATTTTATTAAAAAGTATGACAGATAAAAAAACTACTAAACCCATGATGATATCTTCTATAAAATGTGATGATATGCAAATGGGTACAAATGAGCCAACCCCAAAGTGCAAAAAAAGGGTTTTTGAATTTTTAAATAAATACAATGATTCATATTTTTTCGAAGTTATTCCGATAGTCGATAATGGTGGTTTTGCCTCGTTAAACATGGTCAAAAATAGCAATATCGGTATCCCTGAAGATGAAATAAAACGCCTTACAAGACTATCAAATATAGGCATTGGAAAGGATAGGGCAAGGATTGGCGGTGAGCTTATTAGGGATAAATTTGGGGATATGGCTAGGATAAGTTATGGGGTTTCAAATATAGACATTCCAAACAAGCGTGGTTTTGTGATACGTGTGTATGAATAGTTTAAGCCTATACCAATACAAAAATGCTTATCGCTACAATAGTGATACTTTGTTTTTGTATGATTTTATCAGGCATTTTATATTTGGATCTAAACCTTTAAAAGTTTTAGATGTGGGTGCTGGTTGTGGTATTTTGGGACTTTTACTAAAAAGGGATCTTCCCTCACTAGAGGTTGAACTTTTGGATTTTCAAGCCCAAAACATAAGCCTTTGTGAGGAAAATGCTATTTTAAATAACTTACATGTAAAGATTAAAAAAATTGATTTTTTAGAGTTTCGTAGCGATGTAAAATATGATGTTATAATTTCAAATCCACCATTTTATGATGGCAATTCTAAAAAGAGTGAAAACAAACATTTAGCAAAAAGTAGATATAATGATTTCCTACCCTTAGAAAGTTTTGCAAAAAAAGCTTATGGGGTATTGGAAAATAAGGGTAATTTTTATTTTTGTTATGGATCTAGTCAATTGCCCATGGTTTTAGATGCTTTAGTAAGTGTGGGTTTTGGAGTTGAAACACTGCGTTTTGTCCATGGTAAAAAAGAAAGGGAAGCATCTTTGGTTTTGGTAAGGGCGGTAAAGAATTCAAAATCTATTTGTAAGATTTTGCCACCTCTTTTTACAAGTGATGATGAGGGATATTCCCTAGAGGCAAAAAAAGTTTTTGCAAGGGCTAATACCATTAGTTTGAAATGGGAAAAATGATAAGTAAAGAAGGGTTTTTATTTAAGTTTGATCCTAAAGCTTGTTTTACATGCAAGGGTAATTGTTGCATAGGAGAAAGCGGGTATATATGGGCTAATCCTAGCGAGATCAAACGGATGGCTGATTTTTTAAATATGGATTTTGAGGATTTTATAGCTAGGTATATGATAAAGGTTGGATTTAGATTTTCGCTTAAAGAAAAGCCTTTTGATGGTGGTTTTGCCTGTATTTTCTTTGATGAACAAAATCTTAGATGCGGCATATATGATGCCCGTCCAAGCCAGTGTAAAACCTTTCCTTTTTGGGATTATTTTAAAGCAAATGTGGAGGAAGCAAAAAAAGAATGTCCAGGTATTTTGGTTTAGGCTTATTATTTATTTTTACCATTTGTTTTTCAGCTTGCAGTCTAAAGCAAGAAAGACCAAAGCCAGACTTAGATCATTTTGATATTAATGAGAGCAGAAAAGATATAAATTTTTTGATACTAGAAGCCTTGATGAACCAACATGATGATGTAAATCAAACAAGGTCATTGCAAATTTATGAAAGGCTTTACAACAAAACCCAAGAGCTTCCCTATCTCATGGAGGCTTTGAGATTGTCTTTTGATCTTGATGATCATGTTAGGGCTTCAAGATTGCTTGATAGTGGCTTGAAAAAATTTCCTCAAAATGATCAGTTAATGAAATTTTATATCAATGATCTTTTACACAACAAAGAGTATAAAAAAGCACAGCATATCATACATAAATTGTTAGAAAAAGATAAAAGTAGTGAAAATTATGCGATTTTGGCCTATGTTTATCATTTTCAAAAAGAGTATAAGAGGGCTTTACTTTACTATAAAAAGGCTTATAGTTTAGATCTGGGTGAAGATATTTTACTAAAAATTGTAAATTTACTTGATGAAAATCTACATCAAACCAAAAAAGCAGTCGAGTATTTAGAATCCCACATAAGATTGCAAAAATCATCTAAGGAGATTTATTATAAATTATTACAAATTTACGGCAGACAAACTGATGTTGGGGGTTTGATATCCACCTTTAAACTTTTATATAAGAATTTTAGCGATGAGCAGTTTGCCAAAAAGGTTATCGAACTTTATATGTATGAAAAGGATAAATCTGGAGTTATTGATTTTCTAAAACAAAGTGGTTATAATCCAGATATGCTTATGGATTTGTATGCGGAAGATGAGCAGTATCTACAAGCCCAAAAAGTTGCCAAAAAACAATATAAAAAAACTAAAAATGTGGAATATCTAGGACGAATGGCGATCTACGAATATGAGGCAAATAAAAACAATATCAATGCAAAAATACTAAATTCTATTTCTAAAAAATTTGAAGAAGTTGTGGAAAAAATGCAACTTCCCCTTTATCTAAATTATTATGGTTATCTTTTGATTGATCATGAAGTTGATATTGATAAGGGCGTAAGATATGTACAAATGGCATTGGAAAAAGAGCCAGATTCTATTTATTATATAGATTCCCTTGCTTGGGGATATTATAGGCAAGGGAAATGTAAAGATGCCCTTACTCAAATGGAGAAAATAATAAATAAAAGTAATGAAGAAGAGATCAAAAAGCACCATCGTATCATCAAAGAATGCCTCAAGAAAAATAATGAATTTAAATGATAAAATCCAAAAAGTTAGATTTTGTGTGGAGAAAAAAAAGAAAGATTATCCCTATGAATGGCTAGGTAGATCTCTTGCTTATAATAACTATCCCCCAAGGGATGTTTTACCCCTCCTTGCATCTAAAAAAAAAGATAGATATAAGATTATATGTGAGATTTTAGATCAAGATGATGATTTTCTTTTAACATCCCAAGGGTATGAAAATGCCAGAGTAGACGCCCTATGTATCGATACTAAAGAATATAAGCTAAATCCAAATATGGAAATCATAAGTTCCATAAGGCGTTATGTGTCAATCCCTCTTTTACAAAAAGGCTTTATCATAGATGAATACCAGCTCTTAGAAGCAGTGGTTTATGGGGCTGATTTTGTGCAATTAATAGCGAAGATTTTAACAAAAAAAGAGTTAAAAGATTTACTTAGTTTTGCTAGAAGATTGGGTTTGGAAGCCATGGTTGATGTGGCAAATAAGGAAGATTTGACAAAGGCTATTTTTGCAGGTGCTAGTATCATAGGGATAAATCATAGAAATTTGGATGATTTAAGCCTAGATCTAAACCTAAGCCAAAATCTAATCCCCATTGTTCCAAATGGAAAAATCATCATAGCCCATGGCGGAATAGATAATAAAGAAATTATAGAGGATTTAAGCCAAATGGGTGTGGATGGGTTTTTGTTGGATGGATATTTTAAGGAAGATAAGATGTTGGTGATAAAAAATTTAAAGGAAAAAAGTTAATGGACTATATGTATGCTCCGTGGAGGAAGAAGTATTTTTCTTCAAAATCTTCCCATTGTGTTTTTTGTGAGATTATAAAAGATAAAAGCAAGGATGAACAAAATTTGGTTTTATTTCGCGATACCCATTGTTTTGGCGTTATGAATTTGTATCCTTATTCCCCTGGTCATTTTATGATAATCCCCCTAAAACATAAGGCTTGCATAGCAGATCTAGATGCTAAAACATGGCATCAAATGAGCTTACATGTAAGAAGTGGTGTGAAGCTTTTAAAGGAGCATTTTGGAGCTAGTGGGGTAAATATAGGTATGAATTTAGGAAATGCGGCTGGAGCTGGCATAGCAGAGCATGTGCATTATCATCTAGTTCCAAGAAATCCTAAGGATACAAATTTTATAACCACCATAGCCAAAACTAGGGTCAATGGAATTGATTTTAAGGAAATTTATGAAGATATAAAATCAGCCATACCAAAGTATTTAGAGAAAAAATAATTGGAAACCATAGAATATGCCCATCTAAATAAAATCAATCCAGATATTATCATAGATGCTAGAAGTCCAGCTGAATTTTCCCATTCCCACATCGTAAATGCGCAAAATTTCTACGCCCTTAGCGACGCAGAACACAAAGAAATTGGCACCATATATAAGCAACTTTCAAAGCATCATGCCAAAGTTTTGGGGGCTAGCTATATCTGCAAAAATGCTTCAAAGCATTTATTGGAGCTTGAAAAAATTCTCAAAGCAGGTTCTAAAATATGCATATATTGTGCTAGAGGAGGGCTTAGATCTTCATCTTTAGGTTCCATCTTAGAGCAAGTTGGCTTTAGGGTTTGGAAAATTCAAAATGGCTACAAGGCTTATAGAAATTATGTCATAAACCTAATCGAAGAAAAACCAAAGATAGATTTTATAACCCTTTTTGGCAACACTGGATGTGGAAAAACAAGGCTCATAAAAGCCCTTCATCCAAGTATTGATCTAGAAGCCTTAGCCAATCATCAAGGCTCAACTTTTGGGCTAATACACGGCTCTCAGCCAAGCATGAAAACCTTTCAAAACAAGCTTGCCCACACCCTAGAGGGCATTCAAAAGCATTCTTTATGTTTTATAGAGGGAGAAAGCAGAAAAATCGGCACTATCACCTTACCAAAGGCCCTACATGAGAAAATGCGACAGGGAATTAGCGTTGAAATCGTCTCATCCATGGAATATAGGGTAGGGCGAATAGTAGAAGAATATAAACACATAAGCGATGATTTTTTCTTTTCATGTATGCAGAGACTAAAACCCTACATGGCAAAGCTTGTGCGGGATGAAATCATCAAAAAATACCAAGAAAAAAACCTAAAAGACGTGGCTTTTTTGCTTTTGAAAAATTACTACGACAGGGTATATAAGAAGCCTAGCAAGATAGATCATAGGGTAAGATTTGATGATGATTTGCAAAAAAGCCTTAAAGAGTTAGAAGATATAAGAGAATGTATTTAAAACTGACACAACACAACCTCTCCTAAATATCTATCTAGGAGAAGTTGTACTCTATTTTTTAATAGAATGTTGGATTAGGCTGTGATTTTTGCCTTTTTGCTAATTTTCAACAAATTTGCAAGCTTTTTCATATCCTAAATCGCAAGCTTTTTTAAAGTACTCATTTGCTTTTTGATAATCTTTTTCCACCCCTTCGCCTTCATAGTAACTATATCCAAGGTTGTTACAACTCATTCCATTCTCCAAATCACAACCTTTTTTAAAGTACTCATTTGCTTTTTGATAATCTTTTTCCACCCCTTCGCCTTCATAGTAACTATATCCAAGGTTGTTACAACTCTGTCCATTCTCCAAATCACAACCTTTTTTAAAGTACTCATTTGCTTTTTGATAATCTTTTTCCACCCCTTCGCCTTTAGAGTAACTATATCCAAGGTTACCACAACTAATTCCATTCTCCAAATCACAACCTTTTTTAAAGTACTCATTTGCTTTTTGATAATCTCTTTCCACCCCATTGCCTTCAGAGTAGTTATATCCAAGGTTACCACAACTCATTCCATTCTCCAAATCACAACCTTTTTTAAAGTACTCATTTGCTTTTTGATAATCTTTTTCCACCCCCTCGCCATTGTAATATAGGTTACCAATATAAAGGCAAGCTTCCCCATCGCCTTGTTCACAAAGTTCTTGTTTGGTTTTAGGTTTTTGCTTTGAAGCATTCTGAACGCCATCGCTTGAGCTACTTCCGCAACCAACAATCATACCTATAACTAAAATTGACATCGCAACATACTTTCTCATCTTACTCTCCTTTGTGTTAAAATTGCCCCCATTAGCCATTTTAACAAAATAAAAAAAATAGTTTGCTTAAAGTGATATAAAAATATATCTATTTATAATACATTAAATAAATTTATATAATAAATATTTGTATTTATTGGTGGCATTATATAGTATATTTCATATCTGTTTTAGTGATTTTTTGTATTTGATTAAGTCCCTATTTGTAGGAGTTTTTTGAAGTTTTTTATAGAAGATATAAGGGATTTTACCCTTAAATCTCTAGGGCATTTTCGTTAAATCTATATGTTTTATGTTTTATCTTTACTAGTATATTTTTATTTGATAACTCCTTAAACAGCTTTATGAGGGTTGGTTTTGAGATGGGTATCTCTTGGGATATTTGGGCGTATGAGCCATTAAATTGGTTTTCTTTGTTGAGATTATTTATGATGTATTTTATAACAGCAACTTGTTTCCCATCTGTTATGGCAGAAATGGTTTTTATAACATTTGAATTTTTTTTGATCTCTTTTTTTTGATCTAATGGAAGTAAAACCCCATATAAGGTGTTTAAAAGTTCATTAATGTCTATGGGCTTTATGATGTAGTTTTCTACCTTTAATTTTATGGCTTCAAGTAAATATTTTGTATCTGTGTGGGCTGTTGTTAAGATGCTTGGGAGGTTTATATTTTTTTCTTTTACCCTTTTTAAAAAGTTGATCCCATTTTCATTTTTTAGCAAAATATCGCAAATAATCACATCAATTTTTTGATTTAGCAAGATTTCTAGTGCTTCATTTGAAGTTTGGACCCCATATATTTTATTGACAAAATCCTCTAAGACATCCTTTGTGTGTTCTAGCAAATTTTTGTCATCTTCTAGGTATAGTACATTGTAGTTTTTTAAGATTTCAAGATTTTTTTTCACTTTTCTTCCTTGAGGGGGATTTTTATGGTAAATAATGAACAATGTTTATTGTTTTGTTCAGGTATGTCGCAGATAAATTTTTCGTACTCTATGGTTCCGCTCATATGCTTTTCTATGATCTGCTTTGTCATATAAAGTCCTATACCCGTTCCTGCACTTTTGTATTTTGTTGTATAGTAAGGCTCAAAGATTTTTGGGATTATATCCTCTTTTATGCCACCGCCATTGTCAAGTACGCTGATTATAGCATTTTGTTCATCTTTGTTTACTGAAATTTTTATGGTTTTATCGCTTTTATTTAGATCTTTTAGGGCATCTTTAGAATTTGAGATAAGGTTTAAAAATACATGTGAAAGTTCGTTGTAATAAGAGGTTAATTTTACATTTTCTTGTATTTTTAGGATGATTTTAATGTTTTCTTTCTCAAGGGAGTATTTTGAAAGCTCTATACTATGTTTTATACAATCTTTTATGTAAAAGGTGCTTTTTGCCTTATTTGGAGAGAAAAAGTTTTTAAAGTCTTCCAGGGTTTGGGACATATTATTTGCTAAAAGTAGAGCATCTTTTACCTTTTGATTAACAAAGTCATTACTTAGTTTATTGTGTAGCATCTTAGTTTGAAAGCTTTGGATTATCATGGTGATGGAGCTAAGCGGTTGCCTCCATTGGTGGGCGATATTGTTTAGCATTTCACCCAAGCTTGCTAGTCTTGCTTGTTGAAACATGATGATATCTTTCTTTCTATTTTGTGCTACTTCCTTTGATATTTTAATCCTCAAATAATCATTTAATTCAGTCAATTCTTTGGTTTTTTCTTCCACCTTTTGCTCTAGTGAATTGTGCAATTTTTTGAAATTGTTGATGATGTAAATGGATAGGATTATCGAGAGTAAAAATACCAAAAAGATAAAAATAATAGAAAATACTATGGCGTAAGTGAAGATTATCCTGGTATTTTGCTTTTCATGCAAAAGCAAGGATAGGTCGTGTTGTACCAAAACTCTTATATCCTTTAAGATTATATTTATGAGCTCATTTGTGTGTTTAATCTCTTGTAAATTTTTAGTCTTTAAGATATTGTCTAAGCTTTTTGTTATCAGGGTCGATTTATGTTCTATATCATTTATATTCTTTTTTGGGATATGCTCTTTATTGTAAAAATCATCATTATTGGTTAAAATTTTCGATATATAATAGCTTAAAAAAAAGTTTGAATAATCAAAGGAAATTCTATCTTTATATTCTAACCAATTTTTTTCGATATTTTTATTTGTGGTATTTATCTTATGTTTTGCCACCTCAAACAAAGTCTTGTTATGCTCTAGCTGATCTAAAATATCTTTCATACTTATCTCATAATCATATTTAACATTTTCAAGTTTTACAATCGCCTTAGTTCTTTTTTCAAAAAGTATATAAAAATTTTCCCTCATCACAAGGGTTGAGATCTGAGAAAGTATAATGATACTTATCATGCCACCAGCTATTATAAATACCAAGATAATGGTTTTGTATTTGAAATCTAGATCGTCCAAACTTGCAAGCAATCTTTTTATCATTTTTTATAATTTCCATATAAGTATTTTTACATGTAAAAGATTTTACACAAAATAAACTTTGTAAACAATTATTGGATGCGATACTGAAAACTAAGAGTGGATACTTGAAAACATATGATTGGTGGAGTAAGCGTTTATTTATTATTTCTCTTTATTGGATATTTAGGTTTTTTACACTTACATAAAAAACACCCTTATTGTGAAAATCATAGGAAAATCTTATAAACTGCTTTAAGATATTTCTTTGCTTAAATAAAATTTGAGATGCATCGTCGAAATATTCTTGTACATTTTGATACACAAGCATACATCACAAAATCCTTTCTCTAAAAAATCACTTTTTATGCCATATTTTCCCCATGTTGCAATCTTCCAATATATTAGCTAGGGAGCAATTTTATTATTTCTGATTCCATTGGATAAAATCTGATAAAAGGATAGTATTTTTTTCATGCCTTCATTGCCTAGATTATTTTCTAAAGTGTTCTTTAGATTATGCTTAATAAACCCTTCATTGCTTACAAAGCCCAAAATATTACCATTAGTAAAAAGAACAAAAGGATTAGACGAGGTGGAAAATATAGAATTAGAAGCTGTGGCTATGGGCGTCTTCCAGCCAAGATAATCACTTAAAGTTGGCAAAATATCAGCTTGAGAGGAAAGTTTGCCAATGCTTTTAGCTTGTGTAAATATTTTAGGTGCATAAAAAACTAAAGGAATTCGCATATTTTCCAAAGCTCTATCATTCTTTATTTTAATATTTGTATTTTCTAAAAGTTCTTTATTTCTTCCAAAGCCTACGGTGTGATCAGCCATAAAGATAAAAATAGTATTATCAAACCATTTTTGTCTCTTTGCTTTTTCCATAAAGTTTCCCAAGGCCTCATCTGCATAATTTAAAGTGTTTAAAAAACCTAAAATATTATTTTCATCATGTTTATATTTTTCCCATTTTTTACCAGGACTTACAAAAGGTATATGGGTTGTTGAAGTAAATGCAAAGGATAAAAATGGCTCTTCTAGAGTATTGATTTTTTTTAGATAAAAGGACAACATATTGTTATCCCATGTACCAAATCGAGGTTTAGCATCTTTTCTTTCTAGGCCTAGATCGGGAATATCTTCTTTGCCATAAAATTTATCAAACCCAGCAAGTTTTGCAATAGAATCTATACGAAAAGAATTTCTTTTTGAGCTTTGCATAGCCATAGTGCTATAACCAGCATTTTTTGCACTATTGCCTAAATATGAAAAATTTGAAAGCTCCAAACCTTTGCCTAAATAATTAAATCCAGGCAAAATAGGAATACCTGTAAATAAGGCCGTAATACCCTCTATACTCCTTTGTCCATTTGCGAAAAAGTTTGTAAATTTTAAACCATTATTGGCTATTTTATCGAAGTTTTTTGTGACACCAAGATTGTTATTTGAAAAACTATCAATATATTTCGAACTCCAGCTTTCTAGCAAAACAATAACTACATTGTGTTTTTTGGCTATTGTATTTTTTGCTTGTCTTAAAATGGGGTATTTTTCATCTATAAAATTAAAATCCTTGGACTTTAGGGTATTTTTGACATATTTTGTAGCTATTTTTTCATCAAAAAAATGGTAAATTGTTTGCTTTTTAAAGCTCTTTGAAAGTGAAAAAAAGCCATTGATTGCCAAATTTCCACTAGAAGTTTTATTTGTGGTAAAAGCATCTGATAAGCCAAAGGGTTTACTTGCAATACTATTTCTTATGCCAAAAACAAAAAATATAACCACGCAAAGCAAAAGAGCTACATTTTTTAAATTAAATGATGATTTGATATTAAAATCAATTATTTTTTTAAAAAAATAAAATAATATTAATTCAAAAATTACAAAATATATTACCTTCACAAAATGCAAATTTATCATATCAAAAACAATATGTATATCATTTTGCATAGCCGTAATCTCATTTGTAATATGCCTATGAACATGTTCAAAATACACCATATCAGCTACAATTACAAAAATGACAATACTAATAAAAATGTACAATAAAAAATATATACCCACCTGCACTCTTTTATATTCTATAATTTTTAAAGGCAAAAAAAGTAAAAAAGTAGGTAATGCAAATATCATACACAAAGATACAATATCAACTCTCACCCCCATCAAAAAGGATACTAAAATCTCAAGAAAACTCAAATCTGCAAAATCATCCAAATATAAAATAAAAAGAAAAAATCTCAATATGGATAAAGATAATAATGCAAACAAATAAATAAATATAACATTTTTTAATTTAACCAAGAAAATCCTTCAAATTAAAAATAAGATTTAAATCTAGATCTATGCAAAAGTCCATATTGTTATTCCAATTCAATATAATCTTCTTTTCTATCAGCGTCAAAAGAATCAAAAGATTCTATGGTAAAAGAACTAATACCTTTAAGGTTTTTATCTAAATCTATTTCTATAATGTACTTATTGCTATTTTTATTTGTGAGTTTCCAAACATAAGTTGTACTGCTATGTTTCCATTTGTATTTTGCAGGTTTGCCAATTTTTTCAACTAATTGCTTATAGCTATCTTCTTTGCTTATACCAAGAGGATAAATACATTTACACACTTTCCAAGTTGCAATCATATTAAACAATAAATTTTCTTGATTTTCCTTTTGGTTTAATATGATTTTTAAATCTAACTCATCTTCATAATCCTCTATTACATATTCTCCCTTTGGAAGCTTTTCGGGGAGTTTTATGCCAATATTTTCTATTGCTTTAATAACTTTTGGGGCTGTGCTTGGTAAGTCTATGAGATCTATAAATTCCTGAAGGTAAATATTGGCTTTGCTTTTAGTAAGTGGAGTCTTTATTTTATAGTTATCTCCAATTTTCCCTTTTGTGTCTTTATTATTTTCTTCTACATACTCATACCAATCTCTAAAATTTTTATGTTGGTTCATATCCAACATATAATCTTCAAAAGTTTTCAATTCAAAATGA
>PDPI01000008.1 GCA_002746565.1 Pseudomonadota bacterium
GAAATCAAAATACCAGATAAAATATTGAGAGAACACTACGTTTCACCGAAATAAGGGTTATATTGAAATGGCAAAAACTCACTTCCTATCTTTTTAGGGTTGCCTGTTTCACCGAAATAAGGGTTATATTGAAATGAAAAAAGAAGAATTAAGTAGCAGGGAAGAGAGTTTCACCGAAATAAGGGTTATATTGAAATTTGACCACATAGCCTTAGAATCTATACATCTTAAAAAGTTTCACCGAAATAAGGGTTATATTGAAATCCACATGTGGCTAAGAAAATAGCAAATACCACCAAAGTTTCACCGAAATAAGGGTTATATTGAAATAAAAGGACTTATATGGCTTATAATGAAGAATTTAAAAAGTTTCACCGAAATAAGGGTTATATTGAAATGAATGCACTAAAGCAGGGTAGTTATTTGTAAAACTAGTTTCACCGAAATAAGGGTTATATTGAAATTTGTAAGGGTTATTATCGCTAGTGGATGTTTTCTTGGTTTCACCGAAATAAGGGTTATATTGAAATAAGAATAGGAAATTATGCAAAGATATACCAACAGGAGTTTCACCGAAATAAGGGTTATATTGAAATCCACCCACTAACCACCAAAACCCACCTAGTTTTGATGTTTCACCGAAATAAGGGTTATATTGAAATTTGTTTCTATTTTCAATAAACTATCTTCTGTGGAAGTTTCACCGAAATAAGGGTTATATTGAAATCATAGAGTGATAGCGGAGAATGTAGGCGTACAGGCGAGTTTCACCGAAATAAGGGTTATATTGAAATTGAGAAGCAACAAACCACAAGCAAAAGCTTTCAGAGTTTCACCGAAATAAGGGTTATATTGAAATTAAAGAGCATTCGTTTGGTTTATAGCCGTATTTTGAGTTTCACCGAAATAAGGGTTATATTGAAATTGGCAATTACAGAAATATTTTTAAATTGGGATAAAATAGTTTCACCGAAATAAGGGTTATATTGAAATTTGAGAATTTTATTGTAGAGTTTGGTGATCTCCTCTGGTTTCACCGAAATAAGGGTTATATTGAAATTTAGTGAACGAGAGAACTCAACATCTGCTTTTATTCGTTTCACCGAAATAAGGGTTATATTGAAATTTACCTTGGGTTAATTTAAAGTTTTGCCCCTTATAGTTTCACCGAAATAAGGGTTATATTGAAATAAAGATGGTTGTTGCCAATAAGTTTGATGAATTTAAAGTTTCACCGAAATAAGGGTTATATTGAAATACAGATATATAAAAGCATTAGCTGTTAAAAAAAACATGTTTCACCGAAATAAGGGTTATATTGAAATTGTAAATCTGCATCAGTTAAATCCGCATGAGATAAAGTTTCACCGAAATAAGGGTTATATTGAAATTGGACCCTAACCAGCTTTCTACACTTTGTCCGTAGGTTTCACCGAAATAAGGGTTATATTGAAATGAGAGTAGTTGCAAAAAGCCAGATAAGCAATATAAGTTTCACCGAAATAAGGGTTATATTGAAATTGTTTCAACACACAAATACAATAAATACGATTGTGAGTTTCACCGAAATAAGGGTTATATTGAAATAAGATACGAGAACCTTGGATATACTTGTGGGTGAAAGTTTCACCGAAATAAGGGTTATATTGAAATAAGGTATTAAAAAAGATGTCTGCTCAAAATTAGCTTGTTTCACCGAAATAAGGGTTATATTGAAATAGGCGTATTCTTGCAACATGCAATGGCTTAATGGCTCAGTTTCACCGAAATAAGGGTTATATTGAAATTAACTTATCCCCTGCATGACCTTTTACGCTATTGGTTTCACCGAAATAAGGATTATATTGAAATCACACTAGGACAAACAAACGAGATATACAAAGCCAGTTTCACCGAAATAAGGGTTATATTGAAATCTAAGCAAAGTATCAAACATCTTCAACGTCTCTTTCGTTTCACCGAAATAAGGGTTATATTGAAATTTAGTTAGCTCTTGTTTCGTGCCTTCAAAAATTATCTGTTTCACCGAAATAAGGGTTATATTGAAATAGGTTTAAGCGATGAGGATGCAAGAGCTTGGGAAGAGTTTCACCGAAATAAGGGTTATATTGAAATCAGCTTGTTGGGATAAAGAACCTTACGAAAAAGTGGCGTTTCACCGAAATAAGGGTTATATTGAAATAAGTTCAAGGTCTTAGGTGTTTTAGAAACCACAATGGTTTCACCGAAATAAGGGTTATATTGAAATATAACGTGTTGATTATAAACATCTTTTCTAACAAAGTGTTTCACCGAAATAAGGGTTATATTGAAATAAACAGCTAATCCAAAAGGATATCCAATCTGGCAATGTTTCACCGAAATAAGGGTTATATTGAAATAAAACAATAGATCTGACATAGCCATCCTCATGTTGTTTCACCGAAATAAGGGTTATATTGAAATAAACTAGAAAATGCCAACTATCACTACTTTAAAAAGTTTCACCGAAATAAGGGTTATATTGAAATTCAGCAATCTTGCCTAGATTAAAAACACTCTTTCCAAGTTTCACCGATATAAGGGTTATATTGAAATTTGGGGGCACAGCCCATAAGAGCAAGGCTTAAAAGAGTTTCACCGATATAAGGGTTATATTGAAATTTGAGGAATTGACAAAGTGAATTTCAAGCAAACAGTTTCACCGATATAAGGGTTATATTTAAATACTCTTAGTCTAGAACTAAATAAACATATGATCTCAATAGACTTTTAGCCTCATATAGAAAATAAAAAATTATTAGTCCAGTATTTATGAGAATAATGATTCTTTAAAAAACCTAGCCAATTGATAAATATATTGCTAATATTTATTCTCTATAGGGTGATTTACTATAAACATTCATGAATGTTTATAGTTATGGTATATTTTTTAAACAAATAATAGACTTTTCCCATACACTTTAACCTTGAGTATATAAGACTAAAGAAACTTTATACTAAAAATACTTGACAAAATAACACTCAATGTTGTATAATGCCATTAGCAATTTAAAACAAAGAGTGCTAAGGTGTTGAAGAAAAATAAACGAGATATCATTTTAGAAGAGATTATAAAAGCTTATCTGGAAGAAAATCTTCCTATTGGCTCGTCTTTACTAAATGAAAGAATGGGTATGCAAATACCAGCATCTACCATTCGAGTTTATTTTAAAAAGCTTTCCCAAGAGGGGGTTTTAACCCAGCTTCATGTGAGTAGTGGACGAATTCCAACTAGGAAAGCGATGAAGGGGTATTGGCTAAGGCATTTAGATGCCAAAGAGCCGGTTTTCATTAAAGACCCTGAAAACTTTAGCAAGATCGTGGAAGATTTTGGATTGTATTGTAGTATAAATACCCTTACAGCCGAGAGATTGGATGAGATTATCGAGGTTAAGGGTAGGTATTTGTTGCTTATTTTGGGCGATGAACAAATAGTCTTAAAATATGATGAAAATCTAGCTTTGTTTTTAGAGCAGATTAAGGGTGCTAGTTTATGGGAACTAAAGCAGATTAGTTTGCAAGTTGGTTTACATGAACTTAGCGAAAAGATTGATTATTTGGTGGCTGCAAAGGTTTTATTTAAAAAGGGTGAGAGGTTTATCTTTGAGATGAGAGATGAAAATAACCTACCTTTTTATATAGATGATTCTTTTGCTCTAAAATTAGATGAGGGAGTTTTTTTCGATGAAGTCCTACCAAGTGGTTACATGGCTTTGAAAACTCCAGCTATTTTTAAGGGCGAGAAAACCCAACTTTTTTGTTTGGGAGAGTTATATACGGATTTTGAAAGTTTTTTAAGAAAAACTAAGGAGAACACATGAGTGAAGATCTTAAAAAAGAAGAAGTTTGCGAAGATTGCGAAAATCAAGAGCAAACTTTAGATGAAGAAGAAACAAGCCAAGAGCAAGACGAAAGTGGGGTTAGCATAGAGGATTTACAAACTCAGATCGCACAGCTAAAAGATGAAAATCTGCGCGAACATGCGGATTTTGAAAATATCAAAAAAAGGCTTGAAAAGGAAAAATACCAAGCCATATCTTACGCCCATGAGCAATTTGCTAGGGATCTACTTCCTATCATAGATGCTTTGGAAAATGCCCTAGTAGGAAATGCCAAGCAAGAGGCAAATTCAGATGAGGTTGTAAAAAAATATAAGGAGGGAATTGAGCTAACTATTGAGCAATTTCACAAATGTTTTGAAAAACACCAAGTAAAACCTGTTAGTTGCGAGGGTGAATTTGACCCTAATGTTCATGAGGCTATCATGAAAGTTGATAGTAAAGAGGTAAAAAGTGGGCATATAGTTCAAACCCTTCAAAAAGGTTATACTATAAAAGATAGAGTTTTAAGACCAGCTATGGTAAGCATAGCAAAATAAATAAAAAATTTAATAAAAGGATAAAAAATGGCAAAAGTTATAGGAATTGACTTAGGAACAACAAATTCATGCGTGAGCATATATGAAAGGGGGGAGGGCAAGGTTATCACAAATAAAGAAGGAAAATCCACAACCCCCTCAGTGGTAGCTTTTACAGACAAAGGCGAGGTTTTAGTAGGAGATACCGCCAAACGTCAAGCGGTTACAAACCCTGAAAAAACCATCTATTCCATCAAAAGAATTATGGGTTTGATGAGCAATGAAGATGCGGCACAAGAGGCTAAAAAAAGACTTCCTTACCATGTGGTTGATAGAAATGGCGCTTGTGCAATTGAGATCGAAGGAAAAATCTACACTCCCCAAGAAATAAGTGCGAAAGTTCTTATAAAACTTAAAGAAGATGCTGAAAGTTTTTTGGGTGAGAGTGTAACCGATGCGGTTATAACCGTTCCAGCTTATTTTAATGATGCCCAAAGAAAGGCGACTAAGGAAGCAGGAACCATTGCTGGATTAAATGTTTTAAGAATTATAAACGAACCAACAGCAGCGGCACTTGCTTATGGCCTTGATAAAAATGAAAGTGAAAAGATAGTTGTTTATGATCTAGGTGGCGGTACTTTTGACGTAACCGTACTTGAGACAGGCGATAATGTGGTTGAGGTTTTATCCACTGGTGGAAATGCCTTTTTAGGTGGAGATGATTTTGACAATAGACTTATCGACTGGCTAGTAAGCGAATTTAAAAACGACAATGGAATCGATCTAAAATCAGATGTTATGGCACTGCAGCGTTTAAAAGAAGCGGCTGAAAATGCTAAAAAAGAATTATCATCTGCAAGTGAGACTGAGATAAACTTACCATTTATCACAGCCGATGCAAGCGGCCCTAAACACTTAGTTAAAAAGCTAACCCGTGCAAAATTTGAAAGCATGGTAGAAGATTTGGTAAAAGAAACTATTGATAAACTAAAATCAGTGGTAAAAGAGGCTGATTTATCCATGAATGAAATCAAAGAAGTTGTGATGGTTGGCGGCTCCACTAGGGTTCCATTGGTTCAAGAAGAGGTTAAAAAAGCCTTTGGAAAAGATTTGAATAAATCCGTAAACCCTGATGAAGTTGTGGCTATTGGTGCAGCTATTCAAGGGGCGGTAATCAAAGGCGATGTGAAAGATGTGCTTTTGCTTGATGTTACCCCACTTAGCCTTGGTATCGAAACTTTGGGTGGAGTTTTAACCCGTGTTATCGATAAGGGAACAACTATCCCAGCGAAAAAAACTCAAACTTTCTCAACTGCTGAGGATAATCAACCAGCCGTTACCATCCACGTACTCCAAGGAGAGCGTGAATTTGCAAAGGATAACAAATCTTTGGGACAATTTAACCTTGAAGGAATTCCACCAGCTCCAAGGGGCGTGCCTCAAATCGAAGTTGTTTTCGATATAGATGCAAACGGAATCTTAACAGTTTCAGCAAGCGATAAGGCAACAGGAAAGGCACAAGAGATCAAAATAACAGGAAGTAGTGGACTAGATGATGCCGAAATAGAAAAAATGGTAAAAGATGCCGAGCTAAATAAAGAAGCAGATAAAAAAAGAAAAGAAGCAGTTGATGCTAGAAATCAAGCTGACGCCCTAGCCCATCAAACCGAAAAATCTCTAAAAGAAATCGGCGAAGATAGCATAAGCGCAGAAGATAAGGCAAACATAACAAAGGCACTTGATGATCTAAAAGAAACTTTGAAAAATGAAAGTTCTTCCAAAGAAGAGATTGACGCCAAAGTTAAAACCTTAACCGAGGTTAGTCACAAATTAGCTGAAGCTATGTATAAGAAAAATGAAGGTGCAAAAGCAGGAGAAGCCCCAAAGGAAGGCAAGAAAAAAGATGACGATGATGTTATCGACGCTGAGGTAGAATAAAATTTTTGGAGGTCTAACTAGGGCCTCCAAAAACCTCATTTATCTAAACTCTATATTTTTATGGTATAATCCAAGCCAAATAATAAAGGTTTGCCAATGATTATCCGTAAAATTTTTAAACCCACAGAAAAGAAACTAAGCATAGATATTCCAGATGAATATATTGGAAGCGACATTGAAGTTTTGATTTTTCCCTTAAAATCAAAGTTAGAAAAAGATTTCTCAAGTTCTCACATAAAGGATGAGGATTTACTAGATCAAGATGCAACAAACTTTCAATTGGATATGGATGATGGTAAGGCAGATATTGAAAATACCCATGAAGAAAATATAGTATTTAGCTTACAAGAAGAAAAAGAAGATATCAAAGTCGCCCCAGCCCCCAAAGAAAAAATCCAACAAAAAACTATAAAAAATGTTTTAATCGTTGAGGACAATGCTATAAACCAAAAATTAATATCAAAAATATTAGAAAATTTTAATCTAAATATCACCGCAGTATCAGATGGTTTGATGGCCTTTAAAAAACGGCAAGAAGAAGACTTTGATCTAATACTAATGGACATAGTTATGCCCGTTATGGATGGAGCTGAGTCCATGAAAAAAATACTCGCCTATGAAAAAGAAAACTCCCTACCCCATGTTCCCATAGTAGCCCTAACAGCAAATGCCCTAAAGGGTGATAGGGAAAAGTTTATGGGAGAGGGTGCGGATGAATATATTACTAAACCCATTAGAAAAAACGATATATCGCGTATATTAGATATGTTTTCCCATCAAGAAGTAGCAAAACAAGATGAAACAAAAGAGCAAATAAACCTGCAAAATAACCCAAAAATCAACATTGAACAAAAAGAAAAAAAACATAATGAAATAGACCCTAAACCCAAAAAAGATACGATAGATGAAATAAAAAATGATGTGCCCAGGGTTGATATATTGGTATTTAAAAAAGAAGCCCTAGAAACCTTTGTGGCAAAAAGTATCATAAGCCAGATCCGTCCCTCATGTGATTCTTGCGATAATTTGGATGATTTTTATGCTAAAATAGATAAGACCGCATATGGGCTAATAATATTTGATTATGAAATACAAAATATGGACATAGAAAAATTTGCAAGCTCCATAAATGAAGCCAAAAAAAAGCACAAAATGGACAAAATTAAAACCATAATGATAGCTAACAAAGATACTCAAATTCCAAAACATGTTCCATCTTTATTTACCCAAACCATAAAAGGAATAGTAGGCAGAGATAAGCTAGCTGGTATTATAGATAAATATTTCTAATAAAAATTCTCGTAAAGTTCTAGTTTTTTTTCCTCATATTCTAGTTTGCGGATTTGTATCTCGATGTTCCTTGCTAGCCTGGAATTTTCCATAATATCTAGATCGTCTTTTGTTTTAATATCCGCCCCAACTAACTCTTTGGTTTCTAAAAGTATGCCATCATAGATATCTATATTTTTTTTCGCTAGGGATATTTTTTTATCTATTCTTTCTAGATCTTTTATGATTTTTTCATACTTTTTGCTTTGGTTTTCTTTTAGGATATTGTACTCACTCAAAGCTATTAAATGCTCAAGTTTTGAGCTTTCTATGTCATTAAAAGTATTTATACTAAAAGGCATGGAAAGACTTAAAGAGTAGTTATAAAATTTATCATGACTATCCCGAATTTTACTATCTGTATCCATGACATCATAGGAAGCATTTAGGCTTAATTTTGGCAGATATTGGCTTCTTGTAAGCTTGCTTAGCAGTTTTTTGTTTTCTATTTGGTTTTTTTGCACTAAAAGGGAAATATTTTGACTTATATATTCTTCCTTGCTTGGGATTTTCACATGAAGTATTTGAATATTTTTATAATCTTTATCGCTTAATTTTGCAAACTCATTTACTAAAACCTCCTTAGCATCCTCTAAACCCAAAAGCATATTTTCTTGGTTTATTTTTCCTAAAATGGCATTATTTAAAAAACTAATATCAACCAAACCTGCTAAATATTGCTCTTTTTTACGCTTTATGTCTAAAAGGGAATTTTGTATGTAAAGCCTTTGTTGGGCTTGGAGTTTATCGTTTTTTAGTATTTTTAAAAGAAGTTTATAGGCACTTATAACTTGGGTATTTTTTTGACTTTTGATCTGAGATAAACCCAAAAGCCTTGAAGCCTCAGCGTATTCTATGGCATAAAATATCCCGCCACTTCTAAAAATATCCTGATGTAAGCTTACTTTTCCATTAAAATAACTCTCATCTCCCATTTTAGAATTTACCCTATTTTTACCCTTTGAAATGCTTAGATTTAAAGGATTTATCCAACTATTTTTTAAAATCTTGCTTGATTTTTCTATCTTTTTTTCTTTTAGATCTAAATTTTCTTGCAATTGCTCACTTAAAATACTATCCCCGCCATACAATAAACAAGAAAACAAAATCACATATAAAATCTTTTTCATTTTATCTCAACCTTTGCGATATGGGAAAATTCCCCCTTAATTTTACCCACCAAAATAAGTTTATAAGACGATATTTGCACCTTATCAGCAATCTTGAAATGTTTATATAGTTTAAAATCATCCCCTCCATTTACCAAAATCTTTTTATTTTCTATATCTTCTATATCTTCTTTTGTAACATATATGATTATCTTAGCCCGGCTTACATCATAAGCTTTTATCAAAGGAGTTCCTGGCATAACGAAATTTCCTTTTTTGACCAAAATATCTTCTATGTATAAATTTTTCGCCCTTATATTTCTTCCCTCAAGGTCGTCTTTTGTCCTTATATAGGCTTGTTTTGCATTGAGGTATATTATCTTTTCATTATCCTTTTGTATTTTGGATTTTGTACTTAGGTTTTTGACTTTTTGGTAAAATCTTTTTTTGATATCATAGGTAGATCGGGCTACTTCATAATTTACCCTAGCTAATTCATCATCTATTTTAACTATAATCTCATCGCTTGCAAGCTTAGATATAACATCTTCGTTAGTGTAAGTTACCAAACCAGAAACCTTAGATGCGATAGTATATGCCTCAAATGGCTCAACCTTGGCAAAATATTCTCCCCCATATAAAAATAAGGGGAGCAGAAATATCATTAAAAATCTCATTATTGACTCCTTTGTTTAGTGTGGGTTACTAGGGCAAAAAGGGTGGGCAAATACACTAGATTTAAAAAAGTTCCCCAAAAAAGCCCAAAACCTAGCGAAACCGCAAGGGGTTGCATGATAACAGCCTGACCCGATGGGAAAAATATCAAGGTCGAAAGCCCAACTAGGGTTGTGATGGAAGTCAAAAATATAGGCCTTAACCTCAACTTCGCCCTTTCTAGCAACTCATCCACATTTGTTGATTTTCGTATGAAATCTAGCATAATAATCCCATCATTTATCACAACTCCAGCCAAACCCAAAGCCCCTATAACTGAGGGCATAGAAAGATCTAGCCCCATGAGCTTATGTCCTAGGAAAACTCCCAAAATAGAAAATGGTATTACTGAGAGTATCATAAGGGTGTATTTGAAAGAATTAAACATAACCAAAAGGGTCATGAAAATAAGAAAAAGTGCTATCATAGTAGCTACGGATATATCATCTTTTAGCTGGTTATTTTGTTTTTCTTCTCCTCCGTAAAGTATCTTTACCTTGTCTCTTTTTTCTATCTTTTTAAGCAAGGGTTTTATCTGCCCCATAACTTCATTTACATTTGCTTTTGGTTTGATATGGCTTGATACAAGCCACCTTCTTTTACCGCCTTCTTTGTATATTTTGGTGTAATTTTTAACGATGATAAAATCTGCCACATCGTTTAGGGCAACCCTTTGACCATTGCCTAAACCTATGGTAAAATTTTTCAATGTTTCATAGGAATTTTTCTTAGCATCTTGGGCTACTATATCAAAAATCCCTTCCTTATCAAAACCCTTAGATACCGATGCGCTTAGAAAATAACCTCCTAGGGATTTTGATATGATTTTTTCGTTTAGCCCTAGGCTTTGTCCGTATTTATTTATCCTAAGTTTTATCTCATCAACCCCATAATTTGCATTATCTTTTATATTCATCGCTTCACCAGTTTTTTTAAGGGCATCTTTTATCTCATCTATGATTTTATGGGCTTTTTTAACATCATTTGTTTGTATGTATATCTCTATTGGCACATTTGCAACCCCTGCCCTAGGACCTGATACTTCAAATTCTTCATGGGGGTATTTTTTCATAAGCTTATCTAAATCTTTTTGCAATTCATTCTCTAAAAAGTATGAACTTTTAGATCTAACCAAACCTTCCCCGTCATAATCAAAGGACAAGTATGGAGTTATGTACTGGGTAACAAAATTATCAGGTTTAGCCCTTTTTAAATCCACAAATATATGAAATAAATTATCCCCAAATTCCGTTTTTTGACCAGCTTCCATCTTAAATCCAGCCATACTAGTTAGATTTTCTATGAAGTATTTATCTTTATTTTTCAAAAGATATGCCTCCACTTTTGAAACAAGATCAAAGCTTTCTTCAAGGGTTGTATTTATGGGAAGTCTTGCCCTTATATTTATCTGATCTCCATCAAAAGTTGGAAAAAGCTGAAACTTACTTGTGCTAAAACCCAGATATATAAGAACTGGAACTAAAACATAAAATAGCACTATGGTACTCTTTCGCCAGTTTATCAAAAATCGTATAAATTTTGCATACAAATTTGTAAACCAAGACCAACTAACTTCCCTTTCCCCCTTTCTTAAAACATGTTTTGCGTGCAGGGGTAAGAAGATAAAAGATTCTACCACAGAAGAGAGTATCAAAATGGTTATAGATATGGGTATAATCTTTATAAAAGCTCCCATTTCTCCACTCATAACAAGCATGGGCAAAAAGGCAAAAATAGTAGTTAAAGAAGAGGCAAGAACGGGTGGAAAAACCTCTTTTGTACCTATAAGTGCAGCTTCTTTGACGCTCATCCCCTCTTCTATATGCCTTTGTATATTTTCCGCCACGATAATAGCATCATCGACTATAACCCCTAGGGCTATCAAAGCCCCAAGTAGGCTCATCATATTTATACTATAACCAGAATATTTGAAAATAATAAGCGAGATAACAAAAGAGGTTGGAATACCAAGTAAAACCACAAAGGATATGCGTTTATTGATGAGCAAGTACATGGTAAAGCCCACAAGTATGAGACCTAGGAGTATGTTTG